>NZ_JAGMUE010000049.1:0-113971 GCF_019049165.1 Streptomyces sp. AC627_RSS907 | reverse complement strand
GCCCGTAGACCCTTCATCGTCCAGCCCCATCACCCCCAGCCCCATCACCCCAGCCCCATCACCGCCCACTCCCACCACCGCCCACGGAGGCCCGGATGACCGGCAGTACGCCTGCTCCCTTCACCGCAGACGACTATCGGGCCCGCATGGACCGGGCCGCCCGCGCGGCCGCCGACGCCGGACTGGCCGGGCTGCTGGTGGCGCCGGGACCGGACCTCGTGTGGCTCACCGGCTACGCGCCCACCGCGGACACCGAACGGCTCACCCTGCTCGTCCTCGCCCCGGACCGCGACCCCGTCCTCGTCGTCCCGACGCTGGAGGCCCCCGACGCCGCGAAGGCCGCCGGCGCACCGGCCCTGACCCTGCGGGACTGGACCGACGGCAAGGACCCCTACGCCGCCACCGCCGCCCTCCTCGACGCCACCGGGCGCTTCGGCATCAGCGACAACGCCTGGGCGATGCACCTGCTGGCCCTCCAACGGGCCCTGCCCGGCACCGCCTACGCCTCCCTCACCGAGGCGCTGCCCATGCTGCGCGCCGTCAAGGACGCGGCGGAGCTGGAGCTGCTCGCGGCGGCGGGCGCGGCGGCGGACGCGGCGTTCGAGGAGATCCGCGACGTCTCCTTCGGCGGGCGCCGGGAGTCCGAGGTCGCCGCCGACCTCGCCGGTCTGCTGCGGCGGTTCGGGCACTCCCAGGTCGACTTCACCATCGTCGCCTCCGGGCCGAACGGCGCCAACCCGCACCACGAGGTCGGCGACCGGGTCATCCAGGAGGGCGACATGATCGTCCTCGACTTCGGCGGCCTGAAGGACGGCTACGGCTCCGACACCTCCCGCACCGTCCACGTCGGCGCCCCCACCGACGAGGAGCGCCGGGTGCACGACCTGGTCCGTGCGGCGCAGGAGGCGGGCTTCGCCGCGGTGCGCCCCGGTGCCGCCTGCCAGGACGTCGACCGGGCCGCCCGCGCGGTCATCTCCGACGCCGGGTACGGCGAGTACTTCATCCACCGCACCGGGCACGGCATCGGCGTCACCACGCACGAGCCGCCGTACATGATCGAGGGCGAGGAGCAGCCCCTGGTGCCCGGCATGTGCTTCTCCGTCGAGCCCGGTGTCTATCTGCCCGGCCGGTTCGGGGTCCGCATCGAGGACATCGTCACCGTCACCGAGGACGGCGGCCGGCGCCTCAACAACACGACCCGGGAGATGGTCATAGTGGAGTGACCGGCGAGAGACAGACCCCGAACGCCCGGCAGACCTGGAAGACGACGGCGCGACCATGACCCAGGCACCGACCCCGAGTGCGGACACCGTCCGCCGGCTGGTCCGTTCCCTGCTGGGCGAGGGCACGGAACCCGACGTCCGGCCCGTCGCCGCGGGCGCCGAGCCCGCCACCTGGTGGGTCGGCACCCGGCACGTGCTGCGCCTGGCACCCGACCGCGGGGCCGCGGTGCGGCAGCGACGCGAACTGCGCCTGCGCGACCTGGTCCGCCCGTACGTCTCCGTCGCGGTGCCGGTGAGCGTGGCGCACGGCGAGTGGGCGCCGGGGCTGACCTACACGCTGGACACCAAGGTGCCCGGCGGGTCGGGAGAGGGCCACGAGGTGTCGGCCCTCGGCGAGGCGGATCTCGCGGCGCTGCTCACCGGACTGCGCGAGGTGCCGGCCCGCCAGGCCGAGACCCTCGGCGTGCCCCGGGCCGCCCCGCGCACCCTGGAGACGCTGCGCCGGGCCGCCGAGCGCGCCGCCCGACGCCTCGCCGAGTCGGACGAGTTCGACCCGGCGCGGCCGGAGCGGCTCACCGCGACGGCGGCCGCCCAGCTCGGCGCCCAGCCCGGTACGGCGGTCCTCGTCCACCACGGCCTGGCCGGCGAACACCTCGTGGTCGGCGCGGACGGCCGGGTGCGCGGTGTCCTCGGCTGGGCCGACGCGGTCCTCGGCGACCCGGCCGAGGACATCGCCGCACTCGCGGCCTCGGTCGGCTCGCCCGCCGCCGTCCGCGCCGCCACCCTCGCCGGCTACGGCGCCCGGTCCTGCCTGCGGGGCCTGTGGCTGGCCCGCTGCGACACGGTCGTCCAGCTCGCCGACGCCCTCTGTGGACGGTCGTCCGCACCGGCCGTGCCCGTGTCACCGCTCAGGACCCGGCTGCGCCGCGCCTGGGAACCGATCCTGCTGGAACGGGTGACGGAACTGCGCGAGGACGCACCGGACGACACCGCCACCTGAGCACCGCGCCCCTCACTCCTGTACGAGGACCGCGCTCGACTCGGCCGGTACGCGCAGCACCCCGTCCGCGCCCGGCGCCCGCACGGGCTCCCACGCGGCCAGCACCCGCGCGGGACGGTTACCCAGGGGGATCAGAGCCGGTTCCGGGCCCAGGTTGACGGCAACCCGGATGTCCCCGCGCCGGAAGGCCAGCCAGCGGGCCTCCCCGTCGAACGCCACCCGGGTGTCGGCGAGGTCGGGGTCGGTCAGGTCCGGCTGCTCGCGGCGCAGGGCGATCAGCCGCCGGTACCAGGCCAGCACGCGCGCGTGCGGCTCGCGTTCCGGCTCGGACCAGTCGAGGCAGGACCGTTCGCGCGTCGCCGGGTCCTGCGGGTCGGGCACGTCCTCCTCCTTCCAGCCGTGCGCGGCGAACTCCCGCCGCCTGCCGCGCCGCACCGCCTCGGCGAGCTCCGGGTCGGTGTGGTCGGTGAAGTACTGCCACGGCGTGCCCGCCGCCCACTCCTCGCCCATGAAGAGCATCGGTGTGAACGGCGCGGTCAGCGTCAGCGTGGCCGCGCAGGCCGCCAGGCCGGGGGAGACCAGCGCCGCCAGGCGGTCCCCCCGCGCGCGGTTGCCGACCTGGTCGTGGGTCTGGCTGTAGCCCGTCAGCCGGTGCGCGGCGATCCTGCCCCGGTCCAGCGGGCGGCCGTGACCGCGGCCCCGGAAACTGGAGTGGGTGCCGTCGTGGAAGTAGCCCCGCGTCAGCGTCTTGGCGAGCGCCGCCAGCGGATCCCGTGCGAAGTCGGCGTAGTAGCCCTGCGACTCCCCGGTCAGCGCGGTGTGCAGGGCGTGGTGGAAGTCGTCGTTCCACTGCGCGTGCACGCCCAGCCCGCCCTCCGCGCGCGGAGTGATGATCCGCGGATCGTTGAGGTCGGACTCGGCGATCAGGAACAGCGGGCGCTCCAGCTCGGCGGCGAGGCCGTCCACCGCGGCCGACAACTGCTCCAGGAAGTGGCACGCGCGCGTGTCGACGAGGGCGTGCACCGCGTCCAGTCGCAGACCGTCGATCCGGTAGTCCCGCAGCCACGCGAGCGCGCTGTCCACCAGGAAGGCCCGCACCTCGTCCGAGCCGGGCGCGTCCAGGTTGACGGCGTCACCCCAGGGCGTGTGGTGCGTGTCGGTGAGGTACGGGCCGAAGGCGGGCAGGTGGTTGCCGGACGGCCCCAGGTGGTTGTGCACCACGTCCAGGACCACGCCCAGACCGAGTTCGTGGGCCCGGTCGACGAACCGTTTCAGCGCCTCCGGCCCGCCGTACGGCTCGTGGACCGCCCAGGGCGAGACCCCGTCGTACCCCCAGCCGTGCCGGCCGGGGAAGGGGCACAGCGGCATCAACTCGACGTGCGTGACGCCCAGTGCGGCGAGGTGGTCGAGCCGCTCGGCGGCGGCGTCGAGCGTGCCCTCGCGCGTGTACGTGCCCACGTGCAGCTCGTACAGGACCCCGCCGGGCAGCGGGCGCCCGGCCCAATCCGTACGCCACGCGTACCGCCCGTGGTCGACGACCGCGCTGAGCCCGTCCGGGCCGTCCGGCTGCCGGCGCGAGCGCGGGTCCGGCAGTACCGGCCCGTCGTCCACCGCGAAGCCGTACCGCGACCCGTCCCGCGCCTCGGCCCGGACGCACCACCACCCCGGCCGCTCCGGATCGCGTTCCAACGCGCGCGTGGCGCCGTCGCACCGCAACGTCACTCGGCCGGCCTGCGGTGCCCACACCTCGAACTGCACGGACGGTTCCCCTTCGTCTGCTCACCGTGATGTAGCCCGTCCATGGTCCAGCAAAAGTGATCGGTCCGCTGGTGAAAACCCCCGTTCGCGGCAGGTGTCGTGCGACACCGCGCGGGTGGCGGCCGTACGGCACGCGCGCGTGGCGGTCGTTTCCCGGTTTCTGGACACTCCGGCCCGGCTGACCGACAATCAGCTGCGTGACGTCGTCCTTCGAGTTCAACACGTACCCCGCTCGGTTGTCCGACGCGGAGCGCGACAAGGCGCTGAAGGTGCTGCGGGACGGCGTCGCCATGGGGCGCCTCTCGCACGACACCTTCATGCGCAGGATGGAGCTGGCGTTCGCGGCCCGCCGCTCGGAGGAACTCGCCGCGCTCACCGCCGACCTGCCCACGGAGAGCAGGGTGTCGCGGCTGGTGTTCGGCACCGTCGAGGCGGTGTCGGGATTCGGCGTACGGCTGCGCAGGGCCTGGCAGGCCGAGCGGCTGCCCAAGCTGCTCCTGCCCCACCCCGGCACCGGTCATCCGCTGCGCATAGGGCGCGATCCGGCGAGCGGGCTGCGGCTGACCCACGAGACGGTTTCCCGTGTGCACGCCGAGCTCAGCCGCCAGGGCGGCATGTGGGTGCTGCGCGACCTCGGTTCCACCAACGGCACCACGGTCAACGGGCGACGGGTCATCGGCGCGGCCGTCGTCCGCGAGGGTGACCAGATCGGCTTCGGTCAGATGGCGTTCCGCCTCGCGACGTCCTGAGCCGCGCCACGGCTCTGGCCTGGGCTTAACTGTGTGTTCCGTGTCCTTGGAGGGCACAGCCCTTTGCCTCGCACGGTGTTGACGTACCCCCCGGTTCGTGACTGACTGTGCGTACACCGCGCACGCCAGGTGAACCGACGGCTCGAACCGTGGAGGTGTGCCCTGCCGCCCCTCCTTCGCTACCCGACCGTGGACGAGCTGGGCGCCCGGGCCGCCGCACTCGTCGCCCGCCACCCCCGGCACGCGCGGCTGCGCCGCGTCGGCACCTCCCGCGCGGGCACCCCGTTGCACCTGCTCTCCGTCGGGCACGGCAGTCGCCAGGCCCTGGTCGTCGCCGGACCGCACGCCAACGAGCCCGTGGGTGGCGCCACCGTCCTGCGGCTGGCCGAGCGGGCCCTGGCCGACCCCCGGCTCACCGAGGGCGCCGACGCCACCTGGAACCTGCTGCTCTGCGTCGACCCCGACGGCCTGCGCCGCAACGAGGGCTGGCTGTCCGGCCCGTACACCCTCGGCCGCTACGCCCGGAACTTCTTCCGGCCCGGCTTCCTGGAGCAGCCCGAGTGGCTGCCCGACGGCCCGGACCGCGCCGCGCTGCCGGAGACCCGTGCCCTGCTCGGACTCCAGGACGAACTGCGGCCCTTCCTGCAGTGCTCCCTGCACGGCGTCGACGTCGGCGGCGGCTTCGTGGAGGTGACCCACGACCTGCCCGGCCTCGCCCAGCGCATCGCCCACACCGCGGCCCGGCTCGGCATCCCCCGCGAGCTCGGCGCCTACGACACCCTGTACTGGCCCGATCTCGGACCGGCCGTCTACCGCATCCCGCCGCCGAGCCGTGGTGACCTCACCGCGGCCATCACCGAGGCCGCCGTCGAGTCGACCTGGTGCCACCCGCAGCGGTACGGCACCGTCACGGCGGTCGTCGAAGCGCCCATGTGGGGCGTGGCCGCCGTGGCGGACGGCTCGTCACCGGCCGACCGGGACGCGGTGCTGCGCTCCGTGAGCCGCACCCTCAGACACGACACCCGGCGCCTGCGCCGCGTCCTCGCCCGGGCCCGCCCCCACCTCACCGCCGTCCCGGAAGCCGACCGGCTCCTCGCACCGGTCGACGACTACCTGCTGGTGTGCCCCAGGCTCGCCGACGCGTGGGACCCCGACACGGACGACGGGTCGGGCCGCACCCTCCCGCCGATGAGCACCGCCCACCTGGCCGCCCTGCGCATCGCCGGGCGGCGCCTCGCCCTGCGCACCGCGGGACTGCTGCACCAGGTGGTGACCCGTGCCGGGAGCGATCCGGCCGGCGTACTGCCGGAGCTGGAACGGCTGGTCGACGAAGGGTGTGCCGACTACCGCGACGGCTGCGCGGCCCGCTGGATCCCGGTGGCACGCCAGGTCGAGTACCAGACACGGGTCGTTCTCGCCGCGTTCGAACTGGCCGGGCGGCGCGCGACCGCGGGCTGCCGTTCGGGTGAGCCGGGCTGGGGCACCGAGCCCGCCACCGTGCCGACGCACCGGGACTGACGCCCCTTCCGACACGACCGGCCGACGTCCGCGACGCCCCCGCCGCGACGCCGCGCCGATGGCGGCTCCTGCGCCGACGGCCGCGCTCCCGTGCCGATGGCGGCTCTTGCGCCGGCGATCTCTCCCGCGCTACAGGTCTCTCCTGCGCCGACGGCCGCTCTTGCGCCGGCGACCTCTCCCGCGCTGCAGGTCGCTCCTGCGGCGGCGGTCGCTCCTGCGTCGACGGCCGCTCCCTCGCTACGGGTCTCTCCTGCGCCGGCGGCCGCTCCCGCGTCGATGGCCGCGCTCCTGCGCCGGCGGCCGCTCCCGTGCCGATGGCGGCTCTTGCGTCGGCGATCTCTCCCGCGCTACAGGTCTCTCCTGCGCCGACGGCCGCTCTTGCGCCGGCGACCTCTCCCGCGCTACAGGTCTCCCCTGCGGCGGCGGTCGCTCCCGCGCCGACGGCCGCTCCTGCGCCGACGGCCGGAAGGCGTACGCGCGCACGGGCGCACGGGCGCGTTCCGCACCCGCCGGTCAGGCCCCGTCCCCCTCCACGGCCCCCACCTGTTCCAGCAGCGCCACCGGCATCCCGGCGAAGAGTTCCTCCACGCGCGCGTGGCCCTCGAACTTCCGTCCGGCAGTCAGCGTGTCGGCCCACCGGCCCGGCGGCAGCGGCAGCGTCGTCCCGCGCCAGCCGCCGGCCTCCGCCAGCCGCAGCGACAACCGGGTCACGGCGGTCAGGACCTCCCCGGAGCGGGCGAACGCCACGCAGTGCGCCGCCGCCGGGCCCTCGGCGGACAGCGGTTCGTACGTCGCCGCGTGGCCGAAGGCCTCGGGCCGCCGCGCGCGCAGCGCCAGCGCCGCCCGGGTGACCGCCGCCTTGTCCCCGGGCCCGGCGGGCGGGAAGTCCACCGGACGGCGGTTGTCCGGGTCCACCAGGGCCAGGTACTCGCCCTCGGTCCCCTGGTAGAGGTCCGGCACTCCGGGCATCGTCAGATGCGTCAGGGCCGTACCGAGGACGTTGGCCCGGATGTGCGGCTCCAGGGCGTCGCGGAAGGCGGCCACCCGCTCGCCCGGCGCCCCGCACGGTCCCGCGGCCACGAACCGGGCCACCGCCTCCTCGTACGACGGCTCCCGTTCCGTCCAGCTGGTGTACATCCCCGCCTCGCGCACGTGCTTGAGCAACGCCTCCCGCACGCGCTCGCCGTCCGCCGGCCCCAGCCCGAACACCGTCTGCCAGGCCGCCCACGCCACCTGCGCGTCCGGCCCGCCGTCACCGGTGCGGGTGACCTCCGCCAGGACGTCCGCCCAGCGCCGCGGGCACTCGGTGAGCACCGCCAGCGCGGCGCGCACGTCGGCGCTGCGCTTGGTGTCGTGGGTGGAGACGACCGTGCCGGTCGCGGGCCAGTCGCGCTGCACCCGCGCGCAGTAGGCGTGGAACTCCACCGGCGACAGGGCCGGGCTCCCCGGATCGCCGCCGACCTCGGTCGCCGACAGCAGGGGCACATAGCGGTAGAACGCCGTGTCCTCGACCGACTTGGCGCGCAGCGCCGACGCGGTCTGCGCGAACCGCGTCCCGAACTCGACGTGCTCGGGCCCGGTCCCGTACCGTCCCAGCACCAGGCCCCGTACGACGTCCACCGCACCGGCCTCCTCCGGCACCGTGAAGGCGAGCCGCGCCTCGGCCGCCGCCTCCTCGGTGACGACCGACGCCGCGTCCACCGACGCGTACGGCCGGTACACCTCCAGCCGGACCAGCAGCTCCCGCAACGCCGTGCGCAGCGCCCACGGCGCCCGGTCGCGCAGCGCGGGTTCCGGCGAGGCGACGCACAGCCGGTGGGCCACCCGCGTCAGCCGGTCCAGCTCGGTGGCCAGCTCGTGCGTGAGCACCTTGTACGCCGCCCGCCGCACCGTCGCCGCCCAGTCCCCGCCCCGGTCCGTCTGCGGGGCGGCGAACCCGCGGTACGAGCCGAGGAGTTCCCCGTACCCGTCGGGGTCCGTGAAGAGCCCGTCGACGTGCCGCAGGGCGTCGTAGCCGGTCGTGCCCGCGACGGGCCAGGCGGCGGGCAGCCGCTCCCCGTCCGCCAGGATCTTCTCCACCACCGTCCACCGGCCGCCGCTCGCCCCGTGCAGCCGCCGGAGGTAGGTGTCGGGGTCGGCGAGTCCGTCGGGGTGGTCGACGCGCAGCCCGTCGATCACGCCCTCGTGCAGCAGCCGCAGGACCGTGGCGTGCGTGGCCTCGAACACCTCGGGGTCCTCCACCCGTACCCCGATCAGCTCCGAGATGCTGAAGAAGCGCCGGTAGTTCAGCTCCGTGCGGGCCAGCCGCCACCACACCGGCCGGTACCACTGCGCGTCCAGGAGCTGCGGCAGCGGCAGGTCCGTGGTGCCGTCCCGGAGCGGGAAGGCGTGGTCGTGGTAGCGCAGCACGTCGCCGTCGACCCGGAGCTCGTCCAGCACCTCGCCGACCGGGGCACCGAGCACCGGCAGCAGCACCTGGCCGCCCCCCGCCTCCCAGTCGATGTCGAACCACCGCGCGTACGGCGACTTCGGCCCCTCCCGCAGCACCTCCCACAGGGCGCGGTTGTGGCGGGGGGACATCGCCATGTGGTTCGGCACGATGTCCACCACCAGGCCGAGACCGTGCTCCCGCGCGGTGCGCGCCAGCGCCCGCAGCCCCTCCTCGCCGCCCAGTTCCTCCCGCACGCGCGCGTGGTCCACGACGTCGTAGCCGTGGAGCGAGCCCGGGACCGCCTCCAGGACGGGGGACAGGTGCAGGTGCGACACGCCGAGCGAGGCCAGGTACGGCACGGCCGCCGCGGCGGCCCGGAAGGGGAACCGGGGCTGCAGTTGGAGCCGGTACGTGGCACGGGGGGTCACCGGGGCCGTGGGGGACGCGGGCAGCGTCGGGTCGGGTCGCTCAGGTGTCATGGAAAGCTACGTACCCGCCCCGCGGCCTTTCGTGTCATCGGCCCCTCCCACGGGCGTACCCGCGCGTGGCCGGCGGTCGCCGCTCTCGCCGCGTGCTCCCACCGGGCTGCCGACGCCGTCACCGGCCGTGCTCGTCGTGCGGGCCGGCGTCACCCGTGACGCCCAGCCGTGGGCACCACCCACCCGGACCGGCGCGAGCACCGGCGCCCCGTCGACGCCGTACACCCGGCGGCACACCGGAACGGTCCTCCACGCGCGCGGAGAGGCCGTTCCGGTGGCACGGCTCCCTAGACGGGCCGCCGCAACACCGTCAGGCTGCGGTCCACCAGGGTCAGCCGGTCCCCGGCCTGCACTTTCGCGCCCTCGCCCGCGGGGACACCGTCCGTGCGGGCGGTGTCGACCACCACCTGCCACTGCCGGCCGTGGTCGAGCGGCACCACGAAGTCCAGGGGTTTCGGTGAGGCGTTGAACATCAGCAGGAACGAGTCGTCGGCGATGCGCTCCCCGCGCGCGCCGGGTTCGGAGATCGCGTTGCCGTTGAGGAACACCATGAGCGCCGAGGCCCGTGCCGAGTTCCAGTCCCGCTGGGTCATCTCCGCCCCCTCCGGGGTGAACCAGGCGATGTCCGACAGCTCGTCGTGCGTGCCCTCCACGGGACGTCCGTGGAAGAAGCGGCGCCTGCGGAAGACCGGGTGGTCCTTGCGCAGCCACACCATCGCGCGCGTGAACTCCAGCAGCGCGGTACCGGGTCCGTCGCCGTCGGGCCACGCCACCCACGCCAGCTCGTTGTCCTGGCAGTAGGCGTTGTTGTTGCCCCGCTGGGTGCGGGCGAACTCGTCACCGTGGCTGATCATGGGCACGCCCTGGGACAGCAGCAGGGTGGCGATGAGGTTCCGCATCTGGCGCGCCCGCAGCTCCAGCACCGCCGGGTCGTCGGTGTCGCCCTCGGCACCGCAGTTCCAGGAGCGGTTGTGGCTCTCGCCGTCCCGGTTGTCCTCGCCGTTGGCCTCGTTGTGCTTCTCGTTGTAGGCCACCATGTCGTGCAGGGTGAAGCCGTCGTGGCAGGTGACGAAGTTGATCGAGGCCAGCGGGCGGCGGCCGTCGTCCTGGTAGAGGTCCGAGGACCCGGTCAGCCGTGAGGCGAACTCGGCCAGCGTGCGCGGCTCGCCGCGCCACAGGTCGCGCACCGTGTCCCGGTACTTGCCGTTCCACTCGGTCCACAGCGGCGGGAAGTTGCCGACCTGGTAGCCGCCCTCGCCCACGTCCCACGGCTCGGCGATCAGCTTGACCTGTGACACCACGGGGTCCTGCTGCACCAGGTCGAAGAACGACGACAGCCGGTCCACCTCGTGGAACTGCCGGGCCAGGGTGGCGGCGAGGTCGAAGCGGAACCCGTCCACGTGCATCTCGGTGACCCAGTACCGCAGCGAGTCCATGATCATCTGGAGCACGTGCGGGGAGCGCATGAGCAGCGAGTTCCCGGTCCCCGTGGTGTCCATGTAGTAGCGGGGGTCGTCGGTCAGCCGGTAGTACGACGGGTTGTCGATCCCCTTGAAGGACAGCGTCGGGCCCAGGTGGTTGCCCTCGGCGGTGTGGTTGTAGACGACGTCGAGGATGACCTCGATCCCGGCCTCGTGCAGTGCTTTGACCGCCGACTTGAACTCCAGCACCTGCTGGCCGCGGTCGCCCCAGGAGGCGTACGCGTTGTGCGGCGCGAAGAAGCCGATCGTGTTGTAGCCCCAGTAGTTGTTCAGGCCCATGTCCACCAGGCGGTGGTCGTTCACGAACTGGTGCACCGGCATCAGCTCCAGCGCGGTCACCCCCAGCTCGGTGAGGTGCTCGATGAGCGCCGGGTGCGCGAGGCCCGCGTAGGTGCCGCGCAGCTCCTCGGGGAGCCCCGGGTGCCGCATGGTCAGGCCCTTGACGTGGGCCTCGTAGATCACCGTGTGGTGGTACTCCGTCCGGGGGCGCCGGTCGTCGCCCCAGTCGAAGTACGGGTTGACCACGACCGACGTCATCGTGTGCGGTGCCGAGTCCAGGTCGTTGCGCCGGTCGGGTGCGTCGAAGTGGTAGCCGTACACCTCCTCGCCCCACCGGATCGTGCCGCTGATCGCACGCGCGTACGGATCGAGGAGCAGCTTGGCGCTGTTGCAGCGCAGTCCGCGCTCCGGGGCGTACGGGCCGTGGACGCGGTACCCGTACCGCTGCCCCGGCATCACGCCCGGCACGTACGCGTGCCGCACGAACGCGTCGCTCTCCCGCAGTTCGACCGCGGTCTCCGAGCCGTCGTCGTGCAGCAGACACAGCTCTACTCGGTCCGCGGCCTCCGTGAAGACCGCGAAGTTGGTGCCGGCGCCGTCGTACGTGGCACCGAGTGGATACGCCTCTCCAGGCCAGACCTGCATGGACACGACTCTTTCAGGTGTGGGGCGCCGTCGCGGACGCCTTGGCTCCGAGTCTCCCGGAAGTCTCCCCGAAAGTGAGGCGACCACCTAGCACGTACGTCCTCCTACCCACCCGTCGGCGTTCCGCTCGGTACGCGCCCCGCGGCGGGCGCGAGGGATTCTTCCCCGCACCGTGCGGCGTCACCGCTATGAATCCGCTCACTCGCCGGTGTCCGGCCGACCGGAACCGCCCCGTGCGCCAAGCCCGTTGGGAAAACGGGCCTGCCCATCAGGCTGCACCGCGGACCGCTCCCGGAGTACCCTTCCTTGATCGTTGGGACGGGGTCTGACCGGGAGTGCTCCCAGGGAGCGGAAGGCGGTGCGCGGGTGGGCTCGGGAGGGCTGGAGCCGCCCCCTGGTGACGAGGGTCACGAGGGGAACTCCACGGACGTCCCGCCCGGTGCGGTGTCCCTGGCGCGGCCCATGAACGCGGGCGCGATCGGTCCGGAACTGGACTGGGACGCCGACGCCTGGCACGAGGTGCGCACGCGCGCGCAGCGGGCGGGCCGGGCCTACATCTGGCTGAACCTCGTCGAACAGCGGCTGCGCGCGGTCGTGGCCGCCGTCCTGCGACCGGTCTACGAACCCGTCCACGGCGACGACTGGGTGGTCGCCGCGGCCGGACCGGCCGGCCAGGAGTGGGTGCACCGCGCCGTCGCCGTCCGCGAGGTCAGCCGCCGCAAGGGCTACCTGCTCGACCCGGCCGACGACAACGTCCTCAGTTTCCTCACGCTGCCGCAGCTGCGCGAGCTGATGGTCCAGCACTGGCCCTGCTTCGAGCCCTATGTGGACGAGCGCCGGGAGGTGGAACTCGCCCTCGACGAGCTGGAGGTCACCCGCAACGTCGTCTCCCGCAACCGGGCGCTGTCCGAGGCCGTGCTGAACCAGGCCGAGCGGGCCTCGGCGCGGCTGCTGGAGGTGCTCGGCGCGGGCAGCGACGTGCCGTCCACGCGCAGGCTGCCGGTCGACGCGGTGGAGGACCTGGTCGGCGACCGGTACGCCGACGTGGTCGCCGTGCACTCGGACCGGGTGCGGCTGCTGCGCCAGTTCCCGGCCGAGGACCTCTTCGGCAGCGCCCGCCGCGTGGACGCCCTCGGTATCGGCCTCAACCTGCTGGTGCAGAACTTCTCCGGCCGCCGCCTGCTGCGGCTGGCCGAGTCCGGGGGCCGGGTGCGGCTGCTCTTCCTCAACCCGGCCTCCAGCGCGATCAAGCGCCGCGAGCGCGAACTGGGCATCAAGCGGGGCGAGCTGAGCCGCGCCGTCGAGATGAACATCCTGCACATGCGGCGGGTGCGGGCCCGCCTGCGGGACCCCGGCGCGTTCGAGATCCAGGTCTTCGACGAGACCCCCCGCTTCACGGCCTACCTCGTCGACGGGGACGGCGCCGACGGCATCGCGGTCGTGCAGTCCTATCTGCGTCGGACGCGGGGGATGGAGGCGCCGGTACTCGTGCTCCGCAACGGGCGGAACGGCGGAAAGGTCGTGAAATCGGACCAAGTCGACGAACGCGGCCTTTTTCCCACCTATCGCGAGGAGTTCGAGCTGATGTGGGCGGATTCGCGACCGGTGTCGTGAGGGCCGTCGCGGCGCCGGTCCGGGCGTAGGCGGAATGCGCTCCTCCGATTGTCAGTGGCCCGTGGCAGGGTGGAGACCACTGGGGGAACGCACCACCAAGAAGGGGGACCGCCCATGGGCCGGTACGGGGAGCCGCTGATCGGCTTCGACCTGGAGACGACGGGCACCGATCCGCGCGGGGCGCGCATCGCCACGGGGGCGGTGGCCGTGGCCGGGGTCAGGGGCGGGGAGCCGCTGGGCCGCCGGGAGCGGCCGGCCGATCCGGATGTGGGGATCCCGGCCGACGCGGTGGTGAAGCGGGGCGTCGGCAACGAGCGGGCGGTCACCGAGGGCTGCCCCGCCGGCCAGGTCGCCGACGCCATCGCCGGAGTGCTCCTGCCCGATCCGGTGGCCGAGGGCAGGGTTCCCGCCCGCGTCGGCGTGGTGGTCGCGTGATGGGCTGGATCACCGGGCCCTTGGCGGCCTTCGACCTGGAGACCACGGGTACGGACGTCGAGACCGATCGCATCGTCACCGCGGCGGTCGTGCGACTGGAGCCGGACGGCGCCGTCTCGGCGGAGCGGACCTGGCTGCTCGATCCCGGGGTGGTCATACCCGAACAGGCCTCGGCGATCCACGGTATCTCGACCGACCACGCCCGAGAGCACGGGGCATCGGCCTCGTCCGCGATCGAGGACATCACACAGACCGTGGCCGACGCCCTGAGCTCGGGGACACCGCTGGTCGTGATGAACGCGCGCTACGACTTGTCCTTGCTGGACCGTGAGTGCCGGAGGTACGGGCTGCAGTCGGTCGGCGAGCGACTGGGGATCGTCCCCTCACCGGTCATCGATCCCCTGGTGATCGACAAGTACGTCGACAGGTACCGGAAGGGCACGCGTGCTCTGCACGCGTTGTGCGCGCACTACGGAGTGTCGCTCGAAGAGGCACACGACGCGAGAGCGGACGCGGTGGCTGCCGCCCGTGTGGTGCAACGCATGGCGGAGAAGCATCGGCTCGTCGGGACGATGTCCTTGGCGGACCTGCACGACCTCCAGGTGCGAGCGGCGGCCGCACAGTCGGCCTCCTTGCAGGCGTACCTGCGCCGGAGCACGAACCCGACGGCCGTCGTCGAGTCGGCCTGGCCGGTCATCCCGCGGCCGGCCGGAGTACGGGGGCAGGGCGGCGGCACGGCGGCAAGGCGGTGACGCCCCGTCCGCAAGCATCGGCGGACCATGCCCCACTCGGGGTGAGACGGACACCGCCGATGCTTCTGCCTCACCCCACCTCGCCACCCGTCCGGGACCGGCGGACGTCATTCCGACGAGTTCCACGGCACATACCAGGCCACGTACGGCGCGCACCCGGACATCACGAAGACACGAAGGGCGCCTGAGGGCCGAGCCCCTCACTGGCCGCAGTGCCTCCTCGTGTGCGCGAGCCGGAAGTCCGACGGAGCGACCCCGTACGCCTTGCGGAAGGCGCGGCTGAAGTCAGCCGCGTGACGGAACCCCCACCGGGCGGCGATGGCGCTGATGGGGTGCGTGGCCAGGTGAGGAGCGGTGAGGTCGGAGCATGCCCGTTCGAGTCGTTGCTGCCGTATCGAGGCGGCCACCGTGATGCCGCGCTGCTGGAAGAGACGTTGAAGGTGACGTCGGGAGATGTGGTGCTCGGCGGCGACCAGTTCGGGAGACAACTCGGGGTCCTCCAGGTGTCGCTGGATGAAGTCCTGGACACGGACGAACAGGCTGCCGTGAGCCCCCTCCGATGTGGGTTCCTCGCTCGCGTGCGTACCGAGAACCCCGGCGAGGAGTTCCAGCAGGACGCCGGAGAGCCGGTGCGCCTGCGCGGCGGAGAAGCTACCGGGGTGGCGCAGGAGGTCGACGAGCAAGCGGGACAGTGTCAGCCCGAACACGTTGTGCTGCCGCAGGGGCGTGACCATCAGCGAGTCCATCAGGTCGGTCGGCAGCGGGACCAGTTCCTTGGGGATCTGGAGCCGCAGGGCCACCAGGGACGAGGGCACCACATCGGGACGCCGGCGGGCGCGAGGGGCGTCGGCGTGGATCACGTGGGGACAGGAGGTGTCGGCCAGGAACATGTCGCCGGGGGTGAAGACCCTGCGGCGGGTCGGGTCCCCCAACTTCAGTTCTCCTTGCAGGGGCAGCACGAGGTGGTACTGGTCCGGCTCGGCCGCGGCCACGTGGCACGGCGTGCCCGCTGCCGCCGGCGACTGGGCTAATCGGAGGAGTCTGAGGGCACCGAGGTCGAGTCTGTCGGCCAGCGAGTGGAGGTGCTCCGGAGAGTCGATGGCCAGATGGGACGGCCAGGGCATCGAGTTGATCTCGTCATCCCACTGGTCGAACGTCTCGGACGTGGGCAGCTCATCGATACTCAATCGATCGGCTTGCATGTGTTGCACACCTTCCCCCGAATCGATGGCGTAGACCAGACGACTCTAGCTGGCGCATACCGTCAAGGAGAAGTCCCGTTCTGCTAAGGACTGCATCTCGACGCCTTGGCAGACTCGCTGACGTCGCCGATGGAGACAATCCGGAATCTGCTGCTACGGAACGGGGGGTTGATCCAATGGATCTCCGATATCCGGCTTACTGTGTAGCCAGCCCAAGATTCTACGAGACCCCGGAACGGGTATCTCTGGAAGAGGGCTGGGTGGACTACGGAAGCCACATCGAAGAGCCGTCCGAGTGGCGTCGGTCGATCCAGGAGCAGTGGACCCGAATCCAGCCTCCGGCCGGAACCCCGGAACTTCCCGTGCAGGGGTGGAAAATACATGTCTCCAGCACTCCGGAAAACGCCGTCGAAACTCTGAAGAAGGTGGCCCGGTACTGCTTCGAGCACACCCTCCACTTCAAGTTCCTTCCGCACTCCCTGGTCATGCAGGCGAGAAGTGCGAAGTACGCGCCCCGTGAGGCCAGTGGAAAGTTCATCACCGTCTACACCCGGAGCGCCGCGGAGCTGCGCAGGACGCTGGAGGACCTGGAT
Source organism: Streptomyces sp. AC627_RSS907 (assembly GCF_019049165.1). Taxonomy (NCBI): domain Bacteria; kingdom Bacillati; phylum Actinomycetota; class Actinomycetes; order Kitasatosporales; family Streptomycetaceae; genus Streptomyces; species Streptomyces sp. AC627_RSS907. The sequence goes on along the minus strand of NZ_JAGMUE010000049.1, from coordinate 97,812 downwards.
CGGGAGATCGGCGGCTGGCCGGGACCGTACATCCTCAGCGACCTGCGGTGGAACAAGGGCCCGTTGTACATCCGGTACGGGGCCTTCATGCTCCGGTTCGCCCACGTGGACGACGGGACCCAGGTCGCTGCGATCGAACGGCCCGACGGGGTGCTCGTGGCCGACCACCGCGAGCCGCGCTTCGTGCTCCCCGAATGGGTCGAGGTTCCGGACTTCCTGGAGGAGACGGTCTATCCGCGCATGTCCGGTGAGCGGCCCCCGGAATTTCCTTACGACGTACTCGGAGTTCTTCATTTCTCCAACGGAGGGGGCGTCTACCGAGCCCGTCGGATCCGGGATGGACTGGAAGTCGTCCTCAAGGAGGGAAGGCCCTATGCGGGGCTGGACCGCGCCGGCGAGGACGCGACTGCGCGACTGCGGACGGAGTACGCGGTCCTGTCCGAACTGCAGGGACTTCCCGGGATCCCGCAGGTCTTCGATTACCACACCCTGGGCGGGCATGAGTTCCTGGCCATGGAACACGTCTACGGCCAGTCCTTGCAGAGCTGGATCGCCCAGAACTACCTCTTCCTTTCGGGGGCCGGTGACGGGAATGAGACCCGGGAATACCGGGACTCGGTGAACGTCATCATGGATCAGCTGGAGCAGGCGGTGCGCAACGTCCATGAGAGGGGGTATGTGTTCAACGACTTGCACCCGGGCAACGTCATGATTGACGAGGATCTGAACATCTCGTTGATCGATTTCGAAGCCGTGCAACGGCACAGTGATGGCGGGCCGCGGCCACTCGGCGTTCCCGGATTCGCCGCACCCGACTCCCTGCACGGGGTCCAGGCCGATCGTTACTCGCTCAACGCCATTCGCCTGTGCCTGTACTTTCCGCTGATCTCGCTGCTCGCGCTGTGCCCGGCGAAGGCGGCCATGTTCATCGACACGGCGCGGGACCGTCTGGAGCTGGATGAGGACGTGGTGACGGAGCTGCGCCGTTCCCTGGCGGCTCCCGGCCCGGCCCAGTCAGGCTTGCGCCCCGCCCGCCCGGAGTTGGCCTTCAGCACGGCGGCCGGCCCCTGGCACCTCCAGGAGAGTGCACTCCAGGCGTCGATCCGCGGTTCGGCGACACCGGACCGGGAAGACCGGCTCTTCCCAGGAGACATCAATCAGTTCTTCCACGGCGGCGGGGGAATCGCCTTCGGTGCCGCCGGGGTGATCGACGCCCTGCACACGGCGGGGGGCACCGAACTCGGGCCCTACGTCGACTGGCTGGAGCACGACCTCCTCACCAGCCGCGTCCCCAGGCTGGGGCTGTACGACGGAGCGGCCGGAATCTGCCGGGTCCTGCACCGGGTGGGCCGTGCGGACACCGCGCTCGCGATCTACGACAAGGTGGTGGAGGAGAGCGCGGGGCTGTTCGGGACGAAGTTGTTCGACGGACTGTCCGGAATCGGACTGACCAGCCTGGACTTCTACCGTCACTCGGCGGAGCCCCGCTTCCTCGACCACGCCGTCCGCGCCGCTGCCGTCGTCGAGCAGGCCGTCGACTCCGGCAGGTTCGCCGTGGGTACGGGTTCCCTCTCCGCCGACTCGCTGCTCAGGGACCGGAACGGGAACGCCGTCGAGAACTTCTGGGGTGGGCTGCTGTACGGCTGGTCGGGACTGGCTCTCTTCATGATCCGGATGTATGAGATCACCGGCGAGGACCGCTGGCGGCGAGCGGCGGTCACCGCCCTGCACCGGGACCTGGACGAATGCGACGCCATGCCGGACGGCACCCTCCAGGTCAAGAACGGGGCCCGGGTGCTGCCCTACCTCGCGACGGGCAGCGCGGGTGTCGCCGTGGTGGGCGACCTGCTCCTTCACCACGTGAGCGACGGGCGCGTCGAGGGTGCTCTGCCGGAGTTGAGCCTCGCCTGTGTCACCGAGTTCAGCATCGGAGCGGGACTGTTCAACGGGAGAGCCGGGCTGGTCGGTGCGCTGCACCAGGTGAGGCACCGCCTCGACTGGCCCGACGTGGACACGCACGTCGACGAGGGCGTGGCATCCCTCAACCTTCACGCGCTGTCCGACGAGTTCGGCCTCGTCTTCCCCGGTGAACAGAACCTCCGCGCCTCCACGGACCTGGGGACAGGATCGGCCGGCGTGCTCCAGCTCATCAACGTACTCGCGGGGAGAACCAGCGAACTGCTGCCGTTCCTCGGTCCCGAGCCGTGGACGCCTCCCCGTCGTGACCCCTCGGCCACCGCGGCCGGTACCGGACTCACCACGTCCGAGCACCGCTGACCGCGCTTCGCGGCCCTTGCCGCACACGGCCGAGAGCACCACAGCTCGATCAGGAAAGGAGGTGAACATCATGGCGAACTTCGTACTGGGGCTTCAGGGAATGGAGTCCGAGGCGAACAACCAGGACGTCCTCGCGAGCAGCTGGACGTCGGTCTGCTGCAAGTGCAGCTGGGTCAGCACGAGCTGCTGACCGAGCCCGGCCGCGTCGGGGGCGGACTCACTCGCTCCACGCCCTCGGCGTGGCCGGCCGGGCCGCCGGTGGAACGTACGAGAGAGCAGGTGGAGGGCCGTGCCCCTCCCTTCGGAAGGACGACGATGAAGCAGGCCGGACGGGTGAGGACTCGTGATCTCGTGCGCTACATGCGCGGGCACGCGCTCGCCATGTCTCTCGCGGCGGTACTCTCTCTCGCCGCCGCCGGTGGGACGCTCCTCCAGCCCGTGCTGGTGCGGTCGGTCATCGACGCCATCTCCGCGTCCCGGTCGACCACGGCCTCCACTGTCGCCCTCGTCTCGCTCCTGGTGGGAGCGGCCGTGATCAACGGGTTCCGGGACTATCTCCTGCGGCGCGTCGGTGAGGGCGTCGTGCTGCGGATACGACAGCGGCTGGCGGGGCATGTGCTGAGGCTCCCCGTCGCAGAGTACGACAGCCGCCGCACCGGGGACCTGCTCTCCCGCATCGGAGCGGACAGCTCGATGCTGCGGTCCGTCGTCACCTCGGGGCTGTTCGAGATCTTCACCGGGACGCTGATGATCACCGGCGCGGCGGTCGCCGCCTTCCTGGTCGACCCTCTGCTCTTCGCGGTCACCGCCGGGGGCCTCCTCGCCGGTCTGGCGGGGGCCGCGGCCATCGCGCACCGTACCCGCCCGGCCTCGGAGCAGGCGCAGATGCTGCTCGGAGAGATGACGTCCGGACTGGAGCGCGCCATCGGCGGCGTACGAACGATCCGGGCCGCGCGGGCGGAGCAGCGGGAGACCGAACTGATCGTGGACAGCGCCCGCCGTGCATACGGGATGGGACTGCGGCTCGCCCGACTGCAGGCGTTCACCCTGCCCGTGGCGCACATCGCGACGCAGGGGGTGTTCCTGCTGGTCCTGGGGGTGGGGGGTGCCAGGGTTGCCGCCGGCGGGCTTTCGGTCGGGGACCTCGTGGCATTCGTGCTGTTTCTGTTCTTCCTGGTCATGCCGGTGGGTCAGCTCATCGGCGCCTACTCCCAGTTGCAGACCGGCCTCGGTGCGCTGCAACGGATCGAGGACGTGCTGCGCGTGCCGACCGAGACGGACGGGGACGTCGTGTGCGTTCAGCCGCCGAGGGAAGACCAACGGGCTTCCCCGCTCTTCGGTGCCGGGTCCGTCCCCGCGCTCGCCTTCGACCGTGTGACGTTCGGTTACGGAAAGGGCGAGACGGTCGTGGAGGACATCAGCTTCACCGTCTCCCCGGGCACCCGCACGGCCCTGGTCGGCCCGTCCGGCGCCGGCAAGTCGACTCTGCTGGCACTCGTCGAACGCTTCTACGACGTACGGTCCGGCGCGATACGGCTGCACGGTGCCGACATCCGCCAGGTGTCGCGGGACGAACTGCGCAGTCGGCTCGGCTATGTGGAGCAGGAGGCACCGATCCTCGCCGGAACCCTCCGGGAGAACCTGTCACTGTCCGCGCCGGGCATGTCCGACGACGACCTGACAGCCGTCCTGCACAGCGTCAACCTCGACGAGATCGTGAAGCGGTCTCCGCTCGGACTGGACGCACAGGTGGGCGAAGGCGGCGTCCTGCTGTCCGGCGGTGAACGCCAGCGCCTGGCCATAGCCCGTACCCTCCTCGCCGCGCCTCCGATCCTGCTGCTGGACGAGCCGACCAGCAATCTCGACGCCAAGAACGAGCAGGCGTTCCGCGCGGCGATCGACGCCGTCCCCACCGACCACACGCTGCTGATCGTCGCCCATCGACTGGCCACCGTGGTCGACGCCGACCAGATCGTCGTCGTCGACCACGGAAGGGTGGTGGGCGCGGGAACCCACGATGAGCTCATCGAGTCCAGCCCGCTCTACCGCGACCTGGCCTCCCACCAACTGCTCGTGGGATGAAGGGAGACTGATGAACGAGATCCGCCGCACCACCGGTGCCGACGAAAGCGGGCCGGCCTCGTACCCCGCGCGGAACCCGAGCATCGCGGTCGTCGGCTGCGGACCACGCGGGACATCCGTACTCGAACGCATCGCCGCGAACATGCATCTCCTCGCCGCTGACGAGCGCCTGGACATCCACGTCATCGACCCGTACCCGGCCGGCGCCGGACGGGTGTGGCGCCAGGACCAGTCCCCGCTGCTCTGGTCGAACACCCGGGCCGACGAGTGCACGCTCTTCACCGACGACACGGTCACCTGCCAGGGCCCTGCCGTCGAAGGCCCCACGCTGGAACAGTGGGCGCGGGATCTCGCCACGGGACGCCTCCCCCTTCCGCCGGGCTACCGGCCCGCCCCAGGGATGCGGGAGGAAGCCGCGCGCGTCCACGCCGGCTGGTTCGCCACCCGGAAGCTCACGGGTGACTACCTCACCTGGTTCTTCTGGCGGACGGTCGCGGCCGTGGCACCCCGCGCCCACGTCCACACGCACCGGGCGTTCGTCCTGTCCCTGGGTGATCTGCCCGACGGCCGCCAGCGCATCCAGCTCGACGGCGGCAGAACCGTGGACGCGGACCTGGTCATTCTGGCGCAGGGCCACTTCCAGGTGAAGCCACAGGGCCCGGAACCCCGGCTCTCCCAGCACGCGGCAGTCCACCACCTCACCTACCAGCGGACCGCGTCCACCGCCGACATCTCACTGGACGCGTTCCGTGCGGGCGAGCCCGTCCTGATGCGCGGATTCGGGCTGACCTTCATCGACGTCATGGTGCTCCTCACCGAAGGACGCGGCGGGCGCTTCCGACGCGAGCCGTCGGGCGAGTTGCGCTACACACCGTCGGGCCGGGAACCCATGCTGTACGTGGGCTCCCGCCGAGGTGTGCCGTACCGCTCGAAGTTCGCCTACGTCCTGCCGGGGCCGCCTCCCCGCATACCCCGCTACTTCTCTCCCGCCGACTTCGCCGACCACTCCTCGGACTTCGCCTCCGACCTGTGGCCCGCTCTCGCACGGGAACTGACCGTGGCCGGCTACCGGGAGCTGGCACACTCCCATCCCCACCGCCTCGGTGTCGACGCCGGGGAGTTCCTGGACCGTTTGGACGCCGCCCAGTGGCAGAGCCCCGAGTTCAAGGACCTGATCGAGCAGGCTGTGCCCGACAGCCGTGACCACATCGATGTCGACGGGCTGGACAGACCGCTGGCGAACCGCCGCTTCTCCGACGCCGCGGCCCTGCGCACGTGGATGCTGAACTACCTCGCCGACGACCTCGAGAGAGGGCGGAACCCGCGGTACAGCGCCCACCTGGCCGTCTATCACGCCATCTTCTCGATCTCGCAGGCGTTGTGGGCGGTGGTCCAACAGGGACAGGTCGACCCCGGCAGCGGAAGCCACAGCATGGCGGCGTTCTTCGACTTCTGCCGGTTCCGTACCAGCGGCCCGCCGGGACCACGCCTTGAGCAGCTTCTGGCTCTCGCACGCGCGGGCGTGGTCGACTTCGTCGGTGCGAACATGAAGGTGACCTGCCGAGGCGGCGTGTTCGAAGCGCGCAGCAGCAGCTTGGACAGGGTCGTACAGGCCCGCGCTCTGATCGAGGCCCGCCTGCCGGGACGGGCCCTCACGCATGTGGCCGATCCCCTGCTCCTCCACCTCATCGCCGAGCGTGAGATCAGGGAACAGATCCAGACCGACCCCACCACGGGCCGGCGGCAGCCCACGGGCCTCATCGACACACTTCACTCCCGCCCGTTGGGACTCGACGGCTCTCCGCACCCGAGACGCTTCGTCACCAGCCCGGGCGACTTCCCCCGGCCGCGTACCAACGATCCGTTCCTGCACCAGAGCGACGCCGTGGCCAGGGAGGCGCTGCACGCACTGGCCGAGGCGCGAAGCGGATCCTGACGTCAGGGTCCACTCTCCAACCCCACATGAGTGCGCCTGCGGCGACGGCCGGGCCGCCACCTTGGGGCCGGTTCCCCGGGGCCTGTGAACCCGTACGGCCGCCGGACCGCGCGGTACGCCGAGGGGGCGGCGGGCTTCCACTGCCTTCTGCGCCGCGGGGGCGACGTCACGGAGGTCGTCGACGGCAGTGGCCGGCGCGTGAGCCGGTCGGATCGGCCGACCGGCTGGTCGCGTCGGCGGGCGAGCCGTTTCCGCCCGGCTCCGGGAAAGGAGGCGGTCAGAACGGATACCACCGCACCGTCGGATCCCCGTCCCGCAGCGAGGCCACGCGGCGTTCGAACTCGGCCAGTGCCTTCGGGTTGCTCGGCGCGTGCTGGGCCACCCATGCGCAACTGGCCGTCTCCCGGGCCCCGCGCAGCACCGCGCAGCCGTCCCACTCGCGCACGTCCCAGCCGTAGGTCGCGGTGAAGGCGTCGTACGCCTCCTCGGGCAGCCCGTAGCGGTCCCGGCTGAGCGCCATCACCACGAGGTCGTGCTCGCGCAGGTCGGCGGAGAAGGTCTCCAGGTCGACCAGGACCGGCCCGTCGGGACCGACGTGCACGTTGCGGGGCAGCGCGTCGCCGTGGATCGGGCCCGGCGGCAGATGCGGGGTGAGCGCGGCGGCGGCCTCGGCGAAGCCGTCACGGCGCTCACGCAGGTACGCGGCGTCCGCGGGGTCGATCACGTCGCCCGCGAGCCGCAGCCAGCGCTCCACCCCGCCCAGCAGTTCGCGGGGCGGCAGCTCGAAGGAGGGGGAGGGCAGTGCGTGGACCAGCCGGAGCAGCGCGGCCACGTCCCGGGGCTCGGCGGGCCGCACCGGGGCGGGCAGCCGCCGCCACACGGTCACCGGATGTCCGTCGACGAACCGTGCCACCGGATCGGCCGCCCGCACCGCCGGCACGCCGGCCTCCTCCAGCCACACCGCGACGGCCAGTTCCCGGCGCGCCCGCTGGAGGAGTTCGGCGTCACGGCCCACCTTGACCACCAAATCACCGGAGGCGAACACCGCGTTCTCGCCCAGGGCGAGCAGCCGTGCCTCCCGCGCCGGACCGGGCAGCACCTCCGCCGTGGCCAGCACCTCCCGCGCCCGTGCCTCGTCCATCGTTGTCCGCCTCCGCGTCCGTGCCGTCCGTCGTGACTGGCGTGCCCGTCGTGTCCGCCGGGTGCCCGCCGTCCGTCGGCCAGTGTCGCATTCGTACAGGTGGGAGGGTGTGCGCGGGCTCTTGACGGGGCACTGCGCCTTCACGACCATGACCAGGCCCGTCCGAGCCGTGCAGAGGGGCTGATTGCGTGACATCGGTGACCGAGGCGAGCAGACCGGCGCGCCGCGCGCCCGGCACGGGCCGGCCACGCGGGCCCGGCCACGGAGCCTGGTTCCTGGTGCTGCCCGCGCTGATCCCCATCCTGGTCCTCAGCGTCGGGCCGCTGCTCTACGGCGTCCTGCTGGCGTTCACCGACGCCCAGTCGGGCCGGACCGAGCCCACGCAGTGGACCGGCACCCTGAACTTCCAGGACCTGACGCACGACACGCTGTTCTGGGAGTCGTTCCGGATCGGGCTGGTGTGGGCCGTCGGGGTGACGGTGCCGCAGTTCCTGCTCGCGCTCGGCCTCGCCCTGTTGCTCAACCAGGACCTGCGGCTGCGCTGGGTGGCCCGCGCCCTGGCGATCATCCCCTGGGCGATGCCCGAGGTCGTCGTCGGCATCATGTGGCGGCTGGTCTACAACCCGGACGCGGGCATCCTCAACGAGACCCTGCGCGACCTCGGACTCGGCGACGGCCGGGACTGGCTCAGCGGCCTCGCCACCGCCCTGCCCGCCGTCATCGTCGTCGGTGTCTGGGCCGGCATGCCGCAGACGACGGTCGCCCTGCTCGCCGGACTGCAGAACACCCCGCGCGAACTGCACGAGGCCGCCGCGGTCGACGGCGCCGGGGCCTGGCGCCGCTTCCGCACGGTCACCTGGCCCGCCCTCAGACCGGTCGCGTTCGCCATCACCGCGCTCAACCTCATCTGGAACTTCAACTCCTTCGCCCTGGTCTACGTGCTGACCAACGGAGGCCCCGGCGGCCGGACCCGGCTGCCCATGCTCTTCGCCTACGAAGAGGCCTTCCGCTACGGGCAGTTCGGTTACGCCGCGGCGATGGGCTGTGTCATGGTCGCCGTGATCTCGGTCCTGCTGGCCGTCTTCCTCGCCGGGCGGCTGAGGGGCGGACTCAAGGAAGGTGACGCGGGATGAGGACCTCGACCGGCGCCCGGGTGGGCCAGTACGCCGCGCTGCTCGCGTATCTGGTCTTCCTGGCCTTCCCCTTCCTCTGGCTGATCTCCACCGCGTTCAAACCGCCGCAGGAACTGGCGAGCCTGCACCCCACCTGGATCCCGGAGAACCCCACCCTCGACAACTTCCGGCAGGCCTTCGAGGAACAGCCGTTGCTGCGCGCCGCCCTCAACTCCCTGCTGGCCGCGCTCGGCGCCGCGGTGATCGCCGTGCTGATCGCGACGCCGATGGCGTACGTCATGGCCCGGCACCGCGGCCGGCTCACCAGGGCGGCCACCGGGTGGGTCGTGGTCAGCCAGGCCTTCCCCTTCGTCCTGCTGATCATCCCGCTCTTCCTGGTGCTGAAGAGCCTGCGGCTGATCAACTCCGTGCCCGGGCTGGTGATGGTGTACGTCGTGTGGTCGCTGCCGTTCGCCCTGTGGATGCTCGCCGGGTACGTCCGCGCCGTACCGCCCGAGCTGGAGGAGGCGGCGGCGGTCGACGGCGCCGGGCGGCTGCGGACGCTGGTGTCGGTGACCGCGCCGCTGCTCGCGCCGGGGATCGTGGCGACGGCGCTGTTCGCCTTCATCACCGCGTGGAACGAGTTCTTCTTCGCGTTGGTGCTGCTGAAGACCCCGGAGAAACAGACCCTGCCGGTGGTCCTCACCCACTTCATCGGCGCCGAGGGTGTGGCGGACCTCGGTCCCCTGGCCGCGGCGGCCTTCCTCGCCACGCTGCCCTCGCTGGTCGTCTTCGCCCTCGTCCAGCGGCGGATCACGGGCGGCATGCTCGCCGGGGCGGTGAAGAGCTGATGCGTACGAGAACCGCGACCCTGCTCCTCGTCCTCGCCCTCCTGCTCACGGGCTGCACGGGCGGCGGCGACGCCGGCGACGGCCCGGTCACCCTGCGCTTCCAGTCGCTGGCCTGGCAGGAGGAGTCCGTGGCGGTCAACAAGGAACTGGTGCGGGAGTGGAACGCCGCCCACCCGGACGTACGGGTGGAGTACGTCCAGGGCAGCTGGGACAGCGTCCACGACCAGCTCCTCACCTCCTTCGAGGGCGGCGAGGCGCCCGACATCATCCACGACGCCTCCGACGACCTCGCGGACTTCGCCTACGGCGGCTATCTCGCCGACCTGACCGACCTGCTGTCCGACCGGCTGAAGTCGGACATCCCGCAACGAGCTTGGGAGACGGTCACCTTCGGCGACGGCGTCTACGGCGTGCCGTTCCTCCAGGAGCCGCGCGTGCTGATCGCCAACGCGACCCTGCTGCGGAAGTCGGGAGTCCGGATTCCGACGCCCGGACACCCCTGGACCTGGGCGGAGTTCCGGCAGGTGACGAAGCGGCTGAGCGGCGACGGTACGTACGGGGTGGCCTGGCCGCTCAAGGAGCCCGTGTCCGCCACGCTCAACCTGTCGCTGTCCGCCGGCGGACAACTCTTCCACCGCGGCACCGACGGGAAGGTCACCGTCCGCTTCGAGGAGGGCGACCAGGTCGTGCCCCGCACCATCCACGACCAGGTCGAAACCGACCACAGCGCTTCCCCGACCACCCTGGGCAGCGGCGGCTCCGACACCCTGCCCGGCTTCTTCGCGGGCACGTACGCGATGGTGCCGCTCGGCTTCTCCTACCGCCAGCAGATCGAGGAGCAGGCCCCCGAGGGCTTCGACTGGCAGGTGCTGCCCGCCCCGGCCGGCGCCGGCGGACTCGCCCAGGGCGTCAGTCCGCAGACCCTGTCGATCGCCGAGGACAGCGCGCACCAGAAGGAGGCCGCCGAGTTCGTCGACTTCCTGCTCCGGCCGGACAACATGGTGCGCCTCGCCCTCGGCGACTGGATGCTGCCCACGGGCACCAAGGCCCTCCGGGATCCCGCGTTGCGCACGCCGGAGCACGGCTGGGCCGTGGGGACGGCCCTCGCGGCCCATCTGCGGCCCGCGCCCGCGCAGTCCGTCCGCGGCTACCCCGAGTGGAAGGACAAGGTGGCCACCCCGGCGCTCCAGGAGTACTACAGCGGGGCGATCGGCATTGACGGGCTGCGCGAGAGACTGGAGGAGGACGGCAACCTCGTGCTCGCCCGCTACCAGCGATGACAGCGCCCGCGCCGGGCGGAGGGCGAGGGGGAAAAGCTGTTGCACGCCCGGCGCGGCACCGCCTAGCGTCACGCTCGTGGCAGCTTTCAACGCGATCTACAACTCCGGTCTCGGCCGGGGCTGCACGTACTCCGTCAGGATGCGTCGTGGCCCCGGAGCCCTGACCGGCCCGGGGTCCCCCCGCCGCTGACACACGTGAAGCGCATGACGCGCATGACGCGCATGACGCCTATGGCACACGTGCGGCGCGGCTGAGCCCCCGCATCCTCTTTCGCCTTCGTCTTCCGGTCAGGGCCTTCGGCTGCCCTTCTCCGCCCTCTTCACGGAAGACAAAGGACCGCAGGCCATGGCCCGCCCCACCCAGCGTGCCCGCACGCTCTCGCAGAACTTCCTCGCCGACCGCGCCGCCGCCGACCGCGTCGCCCGGCTCGCCGCCCCCGACCCCCGGCACCCGCCCCTGCTCCTCGAAGTGGGCGCGGGCAGGGGCGCCCTGACCGAGCCCCTCGCCCGCCGCAGCCGGGAACTGCACGCCTACGAGATCGACCCCCGGCTCGTCCCCGGGCTCCGCGCCCGCTTCGCACACACCCCCCACGTCCACGTCGTCGCCGGTGACTTCCTCGCCGCACGGCCTCCGCGCACGCCGTTCTCCGTCGCGGGGAACGTGCCGTTCTCGCGTACGGCGGACATCGTGGACTGGTGCCTCACCGCACCCGGCCTCACCGACGCCACGCTGCTCACCCAGCTCGAGTACGCCCGCAAACGCACCGGCGACTACGGCCGCTGGACCCTGCTGACGGTCCGGACCTGGCCGTGTCATGAGTGGCGGCTGGTCGGGCGGGTGAGCCGGTACGGCTTCCGGCCGGCACCGCGCGTCGACGCCGGCATCCTGCGTATCGAACGCCGACCTGTCCCCCTGCTCGCCGGCGCCGCCCAGCGGAGCTGGCGGGACCTGGTCGAACTGGGCTTCTCCGGAGTGGGCGGCTCGCTGTACGCGTCCCTGCGCAGGGCCCACCCCCGGCGCCGGGTGGACGCGGCGTTCCGTGCCGCGCGCCTCGACCACGGGGTGCTCGTCGGCGAGGTGGCGCCGGCGCGGTGGCTGCGGCTGCACGAGGAGCTGGCGGCGTGAGGGAAAAGAAGTTGCACGAGACGTCTCGTCTCGCATACATTCGACGCATGACCAGTCCCGCTCACATCGCCATGTTCTCCATCGCCGCGCACGGCCACGTGAACCCCAGCCTGGAGGTGATCCGCGAGCTCGTCGCGCGAGGGCACCGGGTGACGTACGCGATCCCGCCGCACTTCGCGGAGAAGGTCGCCGAGACGGGCGCCGAACCCAAGCTGTGGAACAGCACGCTGCCCGGCCCCGACGCCGACCCGGAAGCCTGGGGGAGCACACTGCTGGACAACGTCGAGCCGTTCCTCGCCGACGCGATCCAGGCGCTTCCCCAGCTCGCCGAGGCCTACGAGGGGGACGAGCCGGACCTGGTCCTGCACGACATCACCTCCTACCCGGCCCGCATCCTGGGCCACCGCTGGGGCGTGCCGGTGGTCTCCCTCTCGCCGAACCTGGTCGCCTGGGAGGGGTACGAGAAGGAGGTGGCCGAGCCGATGTGGGAGGAGCCGCTGAAGACCGAGCGCGGTCAGGCGTACTACGCCCGCTTCCGGGCCTGGCTGGAGGAGAACGGCATCGCCCAGCACCCCGACGACTTCGCCGGCCGCCCCGCCCGCTCCCTGGTGCTGATCCCGAAGGCGCTCCAGCCGAACGCCGACCGGGTCGACGAGTCGACGTACACCTTCGTCGGCGCGTGCCAGGGCGACCGCACCGCCGAGGGGGAGTGGCAGCGTCCCGCCGGGGCCGAGAAGGTCGTCCTCGTCTCCCTCGGATCCTCCTTCACCAAGCAGCCGGCGTTCTACCGGGAGTGCGTCAAGGCCTTCGGCGAGCTGCCCGGCTGGCACGTGGTGCTCCAGGTCGGCAGGCACGTGGACGCCGCCGAGCTGGGCGACGTGCCGGACACCGTGGAAGTGCGGTCGTGGGTGCCGCAGTTGGCCATCCTCAAGCAGGCCGACCTCTTCGTCACCCACGCGGGCGCGGGCGGCAGCCAGGAAGGCCTGGCGACCGCCACGCCGATGATCGCCGTACCGCAGGCCGTGGACCAGTTCGGCAACGCGGACATGCTCCAGGGGCTCGGCGTCGCCCGCCACATCCCCACCGAGGAGGCCACCGCGGAGGTGCTGCGCACCGCCGCCCTCGCGCTGGTCGACGACCCGGAGGTGGCCCGGCGCCTGAAGGAAATCCAGGCCTCGATGGCCCGGGAGGGCGGCACCCACCGGGCCGCCGACCTGATCGAGGCGGAGCTGGCGGCGGCGCGGGCCTGACCGGCCGAGGACACGGACGCCGAAAGGCCGATGACGCGGACCGCCGATGACACGCACCGCCGAAGACGCCGAAGCGGCGGACGCCGGAGGGCCTGTCGGTTCCTGGGAACCGACAGGCCCTCCGGCGTGCCCGGTCGCGCCGGGCCCCTTACGCAAGGTTGTTGAATAAGTCACAGGCATGCGTAGTGGTTGAACCGCGCGCCCCGCATCGGCGAGAGTGGCGCGCATGTCCGCCCGCCGCGCGGACGCGGCCGTCGTGCCCACCCCCACGGGGCACGACGGCCGTTCTATGGTGTGAGCATGACGGCCAGGTACGCGGCGCTGCTGCGCGGCATCAACGTGGGTGGCGCGAAGAAGGTCCCGATGGCCGACCTGCGGGCGCTCCTGGAAGGGCTCGGCCACGACGCCGTGGCCACCTACCTCCAGAGCGGCCAGGCCGTGTTCACGACCGATCACGGCGACGAGGACGCGCTGGCCGCCGAGCTGACGCGGGCGGTCGAGAAGCGCTTCGGCTTCGCCGTGGACGTGATCGTGCGCGACCACGCCTACCTCAGGGCGGTCGCCGAGGCGTGCCCCTTCCCGGCCGCCGACCTGGAGGCCAGGCAGCTGCACGTCACCTACTTCTCCGCGCCCGTCGACGCGGAGCGGTTCTCGGCGATCGACCGGCCGGCCTTCCTGCCCGAGGACTTCCGCCTCGGCGACCGTGCCCTGTACCTGTACGCACCGCACGGCCTCGGCCGTTCCAAGCTCGCCCAGGCCCTCGCCGGACGCCGGGTGACCAAGGGGCTGACCGCCACCACCCGCAACTGGAACACCGTGGCGAAACTCGTCGAGCTGACCGGCGCCTGACGCCGGTGGCGCCGGGCGCCGGCGGGCCTCAGGCCCCGACCGCCGCCAGTACCGGCACCCGCGCCTCGTCGTACCGCTCCAGCAGCACCCGCGCCACCTCCGGCGACGGGCCGAGGACGTCCGCGAGGACGTCCGCGTCCGCCGCGCCCCGGGCGATGCGGTCCGGCAGGAAGCCCGGGGCCAGGACGTACGGGGCCACCGCGACCCGCGCGCAGCCCAGCTCCCGCAGCTCGCGCACCGCGTCCTCGGTGCGCGGAAGGGATGCGGAGGCGAACGCAGGCCGCACGGCGCACCAACCGGTGTGCCGCCACTCCCGCGCGATTTCTGCGATCACTGCGATCGCCTCCGGGTCGGAGGACCCCGCCGAGGCCAGCACGACCCCGGTCGAGGACTTGTCGGCCGGCGTCAGGCCCGCCTCGTACAGGCGCCGTTCCAGCGCCGACAGGAGCAGTGGGGAGGGGCCGAGCACCTCCGCCTGCCGGATCCTGAGCCGCGCCGGCGCGTCCGCGAGGACCGCCGGGATGTCCGCCTTGGCGTGGAAGGCGCGGGTCAGCAGCAGCGGGAGCGCCACGACGTCCCGCACGCCCTCCGTCGCCAGCGACTCCAGCACCCCCGGCACCGAGGGCACGTTGAAGTCCAGGAAGCCGGTCTCCACCCGGACGTCCGGGCGCAACGCCCTGACCCGGCGGACCAGGGCGTGCACGGTCGCGGCGTGCCGCGGGTCGCGGCTGCCGTGGGCGATGACCAGGAGGACCGGCGCGGGCATGGTGGCCGTCAGCTCCTCACCAGCAGACCGCGGCTGCGCAGCACCCACCGCTCCAGCGGGCTGAAGATCAGCAGGTCGATGGCGATGCCGACGATCAGGATCAGCAGGATCGCCTCGAACACCATCGCCATGTCACTGGCGTTGCGGCCGTTCTCCAGCAACTGCCCGAGGCCCACCCCGAGGTCGGGGAAGGACGCGATGATCTCGGCGGCCATCAGCGAGCGCCACGAGAACGCCCAGCCCTGCTTCAGCCCCGCCACATAGCCGGGCAGCGAGGCGGGCAGCACGATGTGCCAGGTGCCCTTCAGCCCCGTCGCACCCAGGGTGCGGCCCGCGCGCAGGAAGAGCGGGGACACCTGGTCGACGCCGGACACCAGGCCGTTGGCGATGGAGGGCACGGCGCCGAGCAGGATGACGGCGTACATCATCGAGTTGTTCAGGCCCAGCCAGATCACGGCCGGCGGCACCCAGGCCACCGACGGCAGTGACTGGAGGCCGGAGAGGATCGGGCCGATCGCCGCGCGCACGAACTTCACCCGCGCCACCAGCAGCCCCAGCGGGGTGCCGATCAGCAGGGCGAAGCAGAAGCCGAGCAGGCCGCGCGAGACGCTGGTCCAGATGTAGCCGAGCAACTCGCCCTGGAGCCAGGCCTGGTGGACGACGTCCCACACGTCGGACGGGGCGGGCAGCTTGGTCGGGTCGTCGACGATGTCGAAGGAGACGAGTCCCTGCCACACCGCGAGCACCAGGAGAACGGCGACGGTCGGCGGCAGGATCTTCTCCACGAAGGTCTGCCGGAAGGGCCTGCGGCCCTGCTGCACCGTCTCCAGCGCGTCCAGGCCCGCTTCCAGCCCGGCGAGATCGCCGCCGTCCCGGGCACCGCCCTCCTCGGCGGTGCGCGTCGTGTCAGTGCTGGCCATGGCGGCGGATCTCCCCACGCAGTTCTTCGGTGATCTCGACGGACAGTTCCGCCACGGCGGTGTCCTCGATGCGGCGCGGGTGCGGGATGCCCACCGTCCACTCGCGCGCCACGCGCCCGGGACGGGAGGACAGCAGCACCACGCGCTCGGCGAGGCGGACCGCCTCGCGCACGTTGTGCGTGACGAAGAGGACGGAGAGCCGGGTCTCCCGCCAGATCCGGGTCAGCTCGTCGTGCAGCACGTCCCGGGTGATGGCGTCCAGCGCCGCGAACGGCTCGTCCATCAGCAGCAGCTTGCTCTCCTGGGCGAGCGCCCGGGCCATCGCGACCCGCTGGCGCATACCGCCCGACAGCTCGTGCACCCGCTTGCCGTGCGCGCCCTTCAGCCGGACGAGTTCGAGCAGTTCCTCCGCCTTGTCGCGCCGCTCGGACTTCGGCACACCGCGCAGCCTGAGGGCGAGCTCGATGTTCTTGCCGGCGGTCAGCCACGGGAACAGGGCGTGCTCCTGGAACATCAGGGCCGGCCGCCCGTCCGTGGTGATCGCCCCGGCGCTGGGCCTGTCCAGTCCCGCCACCAGGTTGAGCAGCGTGGACTTGCCGCAGCCGGAGGCCCCCAGGAGGGTGACGAACTCGCCGGGCGCGACATCGAGGGTGATGTCGTCCAGGACGAGCTGCTGCCCGGCGGGGCCCGGGTACGACTTCGAGACGTGCTCGATCCGGGCGGCGTGCGCGGCCGCCCCGGTGCTCTCGTCGGCCTTGGCGAGGGTCGTGGTCGTGGCCATGGTCGTCACCTCCTGGGGATGGTCGGGATCCGCGCTTACTGGACGCCGAGGCCGGCGTCGTCGACCGCGGGCGCGCCCTTGGCCTTGAGGACCTTGTTGAGCAGCGTGAGGTCGTAGATGCCCTTGAGGTCGGGCTTCTCCAGCAGACCGGCCTTCACGGCGTGCTCCGCCTGGGCGTCGAGGGTGGCGGCCAGCGGGTCGTCGGTGAGTTGGATCGACTTCCAGGCCGGGTCCAGGACCTTGGCCGGCAGCGCCTTGCCGGTGTCCTTCTCCAGCTGCTTGTTGGCCGCGGCCTTGGCCTCGTCCGGGTTGGCCTTGATCCACTCGTTGGTGTCGGCCGAGGCCTTCAGCACGGCCTCGACGGCCTTGGGGTGCTCCTTGAGGAACTTCTGCGACACGATGATGTTCGTGATCACGAACTTCTTGTCCGGCCACAGCGTCGACTCGTCCAGCAGCACCTTGCCGCCCTCGGCGACCAGCTTCGACGCGGTGGGCTCGGGCACCCAGGCGCCGTCCAGGGAACCGGCCTTGTAGGCGTCCGGGGTGACCTTGTTGTCGCTGCGGACGACGGTGACGTCGCCCTTTCCGCTCTGTGCGTCGACCTTCCAGCCCTGCTCGGCGATCCAGTTGAGGAAGGCGACGTCCTGCGTGTTGCCCAGCTGCGGGGTCGCGATGCGCTTCCCCTTGACGTCCTCCAGGGACTTGATCTTGTCGGGGTTGACCACGAGCTTCACTCCGCCCGAGGCCGAACCGCCGATGATGCGCAGGTTCTTGCCGCCCGACTTGGTGTACCCGTTGATCGCGGGGGACGGGCCGATCCAGCCGATGTCGATGGAGCCGGAGTTCAGCGCCTCGATCTCGGACGGACCCGCGTTGAAGGTCGCGTACTTGGCCTCGGTGGCGCCCAGCGCCTTCTGGAAGAAGCCCTTCTGGTTGCCCACCAGCGCCGTGGCGTGGGTGACGTTGCCGAAGTAGCCGATCCGGACGGAGTCGAGACCGTCGATCTTCTCGGCGCCCGCGGCGACCTCGGCGGTGTCGTCGTCCTCGGCCTCGGAGCCGTACCCGCAGGCGGCGAGGGTGAGGAGCGGCAGGGCGGCTATGACCGCCAGGGTGCGGCGCAGAGCGGTGGTGGCAGGCACGGGAGGTGTTCCTCTCGTTGGCCCGGCGGTCACGCCTGTCGGTTGGTCCGAGGTGTCAGGTCGTGGCCGGGAGGTCGGCAGGTCTTCGGCTGTGCGGGTGGGGGGTGTGGGCGCGCGAGCGGTGCGCGTACGTCACCGCGCACATCGCGCGACCCCGCCCTGCCCGCTGCCGAGAGCACCGCTGCCCACGCGGCCGCCCTCCTTGGCGAACGTGGAGTAGAAATCAGGGGAACTCATGCTCAGAAGTCCCACCCGTCGTCGTCCGCCTCGTCCTTCACCGGCTCCGGGGTGGCGAAGGACTCGCCGACCATGCCGGCGGTGAGCGTGGTGCCGTCGCTGGGGTCGATCAGGATGAACGAACCGGTGCGGCGGGAGTCGGCGTAGGAGTCGGCGGGCAGGGGCTCCGCCGTACGGATCGTCACCCGGCCGATGTCGTTGGCGACGAGCCGCCCGGGGTGCGGGTGCAGGGACAGGTCGTCCAGCGTGAGCCGGGCCGGGATGTCCCTGACGATCGCCTTGACCGTGCGGGTGCCGTGTTTGAGCAGCACCCGGTGCCCCACGGTGAGGGGCGCGTCGGCGACGTGGCAGACGGTGGCCTCGACGTCCTGGCTGGTGGCCGGCGCGTCCTTGCTGGGCACGATCAGGTCGCCGCGGGAGACGTCGATGTCGTCCTCCAGCAGCAGCGTCACCGACTGCGGCGTCCAGGCCACGTCGACCGGTTCGCCCAGCAGGTCGATGCCGGCCAGCTTCGACGTACGGCCCGACGGCAGGACCGTCACCTCCTCGCCGACGCGGAAGGTGCCGGCGGCGATCTGGCCCGCGTAGCCGCGGTAGTCGGGGTGCTCGGCGGTCTGCGGGCGGATCACGTACTGCACGGGCAGCCGGGCGTGGCAGTGCGCCAGGTCGTGGCTGACCGGGACGGTCTCCAGGTGCTCCAGGACGGTCGGGCCGCCGTACCAGTCCATGACCGCCGACGGCTCCACCACGTTGTCACCGGCGAGCGCCGAGATCGGGATGGCGGTGACCTCGGGGATGCCCAGCTCGGTGGCGTACGCCGTGAACTCCTCGGCGATGGCGGCGAAGACGGGCTCCCGGTAGTCGACCAGGTCCATCTTGTTGACGGCGAGGACGACGTGCGGGACCCGCAGCAGGGCGGCGATGGCGGCGTGCCGGCGGGTCTGCTCGACCACGCCGTTGCGGGCGTCGACCAGGATCACCGTCAGCTCGGCCGTGGAGGCGCCGGTGACCATGTTCCGGGTGTACTGCACGTGGCCCGGGGTGTCGGCCAGGATGAACCGGCGGCGCGGGGTGGCGAAGTAGCGGTAGGCCACGTCGATGGTGATGCCCTGCTCGCGCTCGGCCCGCAGGCCGTCGGTGAGCAGCGCGAGGTCCGGGGCCTCCTGGCCGCGGCTCGCGGAGGCGCGCTCCACGGCCTCCAGCTGGTCGACGAGGACCGACTTGGAGTCGTGCAGCAGGCGGCCCACGAGTGTGGACTTGCCGTCGTCGACGGACCCGGCGGTGGCGAACCGCAGCAGGGTGGTCTCCGGCAACTGCTCGACCGACAGCGGCTCGACGGGCTCGGTGGTGCTGGTCATCTCTAGAAGTACCCCTCGCGCTTGCGGTCTTCCATGGCGGCCTCGGACATCTTGTCGTCGGCACGCGTCGCGCCGCGTTCGGTGAGCCGGGAGGCGGCGATCTCGGCGATCACCTTCTCGATGGTGTCGGCGTCGGAGTCGACGGCGCCGGTGCAGGACATGTCACCGACGGTGCGGTAGCGGACCCGCCGCTTCTCCACCGTCTCGCCGTCCTTCGGGCCGCCCCACTCGCCGGCGGTCAGCCACATGCCGGCGCGGGCGAAGACCTCGCGCTCGTGCGCGTAGTAGATCTGCGGCAGCTCGATGCCCTCGCGGGCGATGTACTGCCACACGTCCAGCTCGGTCCAGTTGGACAGCGGGAAGACGCGGACGTGCTCGCCGGGGGCGTGCCGGCCGTTGTACAGGTTCCACAGCTCGGGGCGCTGGCGGCGCGGGTCCCACTGGGAGAACTCGTCGCGCAGGGAGAACACCCGCTCCTTGGCGCGGGCCTTCTCCTCGTCGCGGCGCCCGCCGCCGAAGACGGCGTCGAACTTCTCCGCCTGGATCTTCTCGGTCAGCGGCAGCGTCTGCAGCGGGTTGCGGGTGCCGTCCGGGCGTTCCTTGAGCACTCCCCGGTCGATGTAGTCCTGCACGGAGGCGACGTGCAGGCGCAGCCCGTGCCGCTCGACCGTGCGGTCGCGGTAGTCGAGGACCTCGGGGAAGTTGTGACCGGTGTCCACGTGCAGCAGTGAGAACGGCACGGCGGCGGGCGCGAACGCCTTCAGCGCCAGGTGCAGCATGACGATGGAGTCCTTGCCGCCGGAGAAGAGGACCACCGGCCGTTCGAACTCGCCCGCCACCTCGCGGAAGATGTGCACCGCCTCCGATTCGAGGGCGTCGAGGTGGGAGAGGGCGTACGGGCCGGCCGTGCCCTCCCTGACCGCTGCGACGGTCGTCGTCATGCCAGTCCCCTTTCGGTGAGCAGGGCGTGCACCGCCGCGGCGGACTCCTGGACGGTCTGGTCCTGCGACTCGATGCGCAGGTCGGGCTTGACGGGCTCCTCGTACGGGTCGTCGACCCCGGTGAGCCCCGTCAGCTCGCCCGCGGCCTGCTTGGCGTACAGGCCCTTGACGTCGCGTACCGAGCACACCTCGACCGGGGTGGCCACGTGGACCTCCACGTACGCCGTGCCGTTCGCCTCGTGGCGCTCGCGGACCGCGTCCCGGCTCTCCGCGTAGGGGGCGATCACCGGGACCAGCGCCGTGACGCCGTTGCGGGCGAGCAGTTCGGCGACGAAGCCGATGCGCTGCACGTTGGTGTGCCGGTCCCCGCGGCTGAAGCCGAGGCCCGCCGAGAGGAACTCGCGGATCTCGTCGCCGTCGAGGAGCTCGACGCGGTGGCCCTCGTCGCGGAGCCGGCCGGCCAGCTCGCGGGCGATGGTGGTCTTGCCGGCGCTGGGCAGACCCGTGAGCCAGACGGTGGCTCCGGTGGTCACGTGGTTCTCCTGAAGGTCGGTCGTCCCGATGGTCGTCGTCATGTCAGCCGTGCAGTCCGCACTCGGTCTTGGAGCGTCCCGCCCAGCGGCCGGCGCGCGCGTCCTCGCCCTCCAGCACCCGGCGGGTGCAGGGTGCGCAGCCCACGGAGGCGTAGCCGTCCATCAGCAGCGGGTTGGTGAGGACCCCGTGCTCGGCGACGTACGCCTCCACGTCGTCCTGGGACCAGCGGGCGATGGGGGAGATCTTCACCTTCCCGCGCTTCTCGTCCCAGCCGACCACGGGGGTGCCGGCCCGGGTCTCGGACTCGTCGCGGCGCAGGCCGGTCGCCCACGCCTGATAGCCCTTCAGCCCGTCCTCCAGCGGCTTCACCTTGCGCAGCGCGCAGCACAGGTCGGGGTCGCGGTCGTGCAGCTTCGGCCCGTACTCGGCGTCCTGCTCGGCGACCGTCTGGCGCGGGGTGAGCGTGATGACGTTCACGTCCATCACGGCGTCCACCGCGTCCCGGGTGCCGATGGTCTCCGGGAAGTGGTAGCCGGTGTCGAGGAACACCACGTCCACGCCGGGCAGGGCACGGGAGGCGAGGTGGGCGACGACCGCGTCCTCCATGGAGGAGGTCACGCAGAAGCGGTTGCCGAACGTCTCGGCGGCCCACTGGAGGATCTCGAGTGCGGAGGCGTCCTCCAGCTCGCGGCCCGCCCGCTCGGCCAGGGCCTTGAGTTCCTCGGTCGTTCGCTCGTGCTGAACCGCCGTCATATCGGTTCTCCTCCGCTGGAGTCGGGCTGAAGACCCCGGGCGAGCAGCCCGAGGAACTTCAACCGGAATGCGCGGTTGCACGCCCCGCATTCCCAGGCTCCGTGGCCCTGCTCGTGCGGACGCAGGTCCTCGTCGCCGCAGTAGGGGCAGTAGAAGGGCGCGGCGCGCTCGCTCACGACAGGGCCTCCTCGGAGGCGCGGGCCGCCCAGGTGGCGAACCGCTCGCCGTCCTCGCGCTCGGCCTGGTAGCGCCTCAGGACGCGCTCCACGTAGTCCGGCAGTTCCTCCGCCGTGACCTTCAGTCCGCGCACCTTGCGGCCGAAGCCGGGCTCCAGCCCGAGCGCGCCGCCCAGGTGCACCTGGTAGCCCTCGACCTGCTCGCCCCGGGAGTTCAGGACGAGCTGGCCCTTGAGCCCGATGTCCGCGGTCTGGATGCGGGCGCAGGCGTTCGGGCAGCCGTTGAGGTTGATGGTGAGGGGCTCGTCGAACTCCGGGAGGCGGCGCTCCAGTTCGTCGATCAGCGAGGCGCCGCGCGCCTTGGTCTCGACGATGGCGAGCTTGCAGAACTCGATGCCGGTGCAGGCCATGGTGCCGCGCCGGAAGGTGGAGGGCCGGGCGGTGAGGTCCAGTGCCTCCAGGGAGTCCACCAAGGAGTCGACCTGTCCCTCCTCGACGTCGAGGACGATCATCTTCTGCTCGACCGTGGTGCGCACGCGGCCCGAGCCGTGCGCCTCCGCCAGGTCGGCGACCTTCGTCAGCAGGGTGCCGTCGACGCGGCCGACGCGCGGGGCGAAACCGACGTAGTAGCGGCCGTCCTTCTGCCGGTGCACGCCGATGTGGTCGCGCCAGCGGGTCGTCGGCTCGGCGGGCGCGGGGCCGTCGGTCAGCTTCCGCTTCAGGTACTCGTCCTCCAGCACCTGGCGGAACTTCTCCGCGCCCCAGTCGGCGACCAGGAACTTCAGCCGCGCGCGGTTGCGCAGCCGCCGGTAGCCGTAGTCACGGAAGATCGAGAGGACGCCCTCGTAGACGTCGGGGACGTCCTCGATCGGCACCCAGGCGCCGAGGCGGACCCCCAGCTTGGGGTTGGTGGACAGGCCGCCGCCGACCCACAGGTCGAAGCCCGGGCCGTGCTCGGGGTGGCGGACGCCCACGAACGCCACGTCGTTGATCTCGTGCACCACGTCCAGTACCGGCGACCCGGAGATCGCGGTCTTGAACTTCCGCGGGAGGTTCGAGTACGCCTTGTTGTTCAGGACGCGGCGCTTCATCTCCTCCAGGGCCGGCGTGCCGTCGATGATCTCGTCCTCGGCGATGCCCGCGACCGGTGAACCGATCATCACGCGGGGCGTGTCGCCGCAGGCGGTCACCGTGGACAGGCCGACGCCCTCCAGACGGTTCCAGATCTCGGGGACGTCCTCGATCCGGATCCAGTGGTACTGGACGTTCTGCCGGTCGGTGATGTCGGCCGTGCCGCGCGCGAACTCCTGCGAGATCTCGCCGATGACGCGCAGTTGCGCGGTGGTCAGCGCCCCGCCGTCGATGCGGACGCGCAGCATGAAGTAGCGGTCGTCCAGCTCCTCCGGCTCCAGGACGGCCGTCTTCCCGCCGTCGATGCCCTGCTTGCGCTGGGTGTACAGCCCCCACCAGCGCATCCGCCCGCGCAGGTCGCCGGGGTCGATCGAGTCGAAGCCCCGCTTGGAGTAGATCGTCTCAATACGTGTCCGCACGTTGAGACCGTCGTCGTCCTTCTTGGTCTGCTCGTTGCCGTTGAGCGGGGTGAAGTGGCCTGCGGCCCACTGGCCCTCGCCACGGTGACGGCTCACCTTGCGGCGGGGAGTCGCGGCAGCAGGCTTCGGCGGGGTGGCGGCCATGGTTGACACGTCCTTCGGGACAGACGGGAAGCGGCTCTGACCTGCGCGTACGGCGCATGGCATACGGGTGGCACACGTGCGCGTCATTGCGCGGGGGCGAGGCGAACGCGGGGAATCCGGGGGGTGCTGGAGGGTGCTCTCAGCGGGCCGGACAGATGGCGCTGGACATGCGGCCGAGGTCGACGTGCCGCCGACTCACCAAGGCAATTCCAGTTCCAGGCATGACGGAAGCGTGGCACGGCGATCTGGACACAGTCCAGCATTATCCAGGATGCGGACACCCTTGTCCCGGAAAGTGAGACAGCGGTGTTGTGGATCACATGGCGGGGCGGGCGGTGGGACGGGCAAGGGGACGGGGGCGTCGGTCAGGCGGGGAACGCTCCGGGCCAGGGACCGGGGCTGGCCACCACCGCCTCCTCCTCGACCTTGGTGTCGAACAGGCGGAAGCCGCGGCGCTGGTAGTTGTCCATCGCGTACTCGCCGTCCTTGCTGCACGTGTGCAGCCACACCCGCTTGGTCGTGGCCAGCCCCGGCCAGCGGTCCGCGAGGTCCCAGGCGCGTGCGGTGCCGTACGAGAGCAGGTGGCCGCCGATGCGCCGGCCCCGGAAGGCCGGGAGCAGACCGAAGTACTCGATCTCCACGGCCCCGTCGTCGCCGGGCGTCAGCTCCACGTACCCGGCGGGCGTGCCGTGGTCGTAGGCGACCCAGGTCTCCACGCCGGGGCGCTCCAGGTGCTCCTGCCATCGCGCGTAGCTCCAGCCGAGCCGGTCCGTCCAGCGGATGTCGCCGCCGACCGAGGCGTACAGGAAGCGGCTGAACTCGGGGGAGGGGATCTCGGAGCGGACGATCCGGACGTCCCCCTCCGGTGCGGCGGCCGGCAGCAGGTCGGTCGGCGCCGTCTGCTCCAGGGACCAGGTGGTCACGGCGATGGTGGTCATGGCGATCAGAAAATCATCCGGTCCGGAGGTCTGTCGATACTGGTCCGCCGCCACACGCCGGGGCCGGGGGTCGATAGGGGTGTGCGGGGCTCGTCGGCTGCTGTCGGCTGTCGCCTGGGGGCGTGCGGGGTCCGTGGCTGCCGTCGGCCGTCGGCCGTCGGTCCCGGTCGGGTCGTCCCGCTGCCGCGCGGAGGTGCGACGGCCCCGGGCGCCACCCGGGGCCGCCGTCAGTGCAGCGCTTCCTCGATCGACCTCAGGGGCAGGGCGAACAGCATGCGGCCCGACTGGGACCAGACCTCGCCGGTCTGCGCCCAGTACGACAGGGAGCCCGCGGGCCCGCTCCAGCACCGCTGCGACCGGTCCGCCCCGCACTCCGCGACCCGCGCGCCCTCCGTGTCCTGCCGCCACAGGGCCCCGCGCCCCTCCCGCCCGCCGGCCGCCCGTCCCAGGTACCAGTCGGGCCGGTCGGCGCCGGCCGGGCGGTGCGACAGCACGCCGCCCACCTCGGCCGCCCCGGTCTCGTACGCCTCCAGCGCGTCGACGTGCCCGGCGGAGTCCGCGGCCGGAAGCCCGGAGCGGGCCGGGTCCGGGCTGAACGCGTAGCGCCACAGCCGGGCGGGCCGGTCGCCGTCCGCGGACACCCGCTCGCTCGCCACCAGGCTGGCGGGCACCGTGCCGCGGTCCAGGGAGATCGCGCCGGGACGCGCGGCGCCGTCGGCGGCGGAGAGCCGGTACGTGGCGACGGCGGGCAGCACGTACCGGTGGCCGTTCGCCGCCCAGCCTCCCGGCACCCGTCCGACGGCGTCCGCCCGCGTGGTGGCGCGCTGGACGCGGTCCATGTCGTACGCGTACAGCGCCTCGCGGTCCCCGGCGCCGGTGGTGACCAGCAGTTTGTCCTGGTACCAGACCATGCCGGAGACGGGGGAGTCGAGCCCCCGGTAGTCCTGGCCGCCGTCGACCGGGACGGCGAGGAGCGCCGAGGTGTAGCTCAGGTGGTCGGGGTCGTCGGCGTCGACGAAGGAGACCCGGGCGAGGCCGCCCCCGGGCGTGGCGTCGTCGCGGGCCCAGGCGGACAGGACGACGCGGTGGGCTCCCCAGCGGCCGTCCTCCTCGGCGTCCCCGGAGGTGGTGACCGCGCCGGGACGCCAGCCCGCGGTGTCGCCGTCGTCCCAGCAGTAGGCGCGGGTGGCGGCCGGGGAGACCGGCAGCGCCTCCCGTTCCTCGCTCGTGCAGTCGGCGGCTTCGCGCAGGGTGCGGTCGGCGGAGTCGAGGACGGTGTCGACGCCCACCGGGTCGCCCATCGCGGAGGAGAGCCGGTCGAGCCAGGCTCCCGGCACGCGGTGCTCCGTCAGCCGCAGCGCGCCGGTCTCGGCGGCGGAGGTGAGGGGCTTCAGGGCGCCGGGGTCGTCGGCCATCGTGGCCTGCGAGGCGCTGATCATCGTGGCGGCGCCCGTCAGGGCGAGGGCCGCTCCGGTCAGGGCGGCGCGCAGCGCCCTGCCCCGTCTGCGTCGGCGGTGTCTGCCGCGATGCTTCATAGAACCTCCACAGGCACCGGATCAACTGGGCTTGACGGTCCTTGCGTTGACCGTGGCGCAGTTGGGGCGGTCCGTAGAGGATGCTACGACAGACGGAGGGGTCCGCGGACGCGGACGGCGCGAATATGCGTAGAGCAGCCGGATTTGCGGCCGTCCGGGGTGGGCCGGACTGTCCCCGGCCCCGGGGCGAGAGGACGCCCGTCGTTCAGGACGCCGGTACGGACCGTCCTTCAGGACCCCGGTACGGACCGCCGTTCAGGACCCCCGGTACGGACCGCCCTTCAGGACCCCGACGCCGGCCGCCTTTCAGGACCCCGACGCCGGCCGCCCTTCAGGACGCCCCGGTGCCGGCCGCCGACGGTCCGTGACCGCCGGTGCCGTCGAGTGGGGGAGCAGGTCGCGGGGGTCGTCCGGGAGGAGCACCTCGACCTCGGCGTCCTCGCAGAAACGATACGGCCGATGGTCCAGATACGCCCCGAGATACCGCCTCACCCGCGACATCTCCGCCCGTACCGTCACCGTGCGGGCCGGGGCGCCGAACATGTCCTGGGCCAGCTCCGCGGCGCTGCGCCCGGCACGGTGGACGGCCAGCAGGTACAGCACCTCGGCGTGCCGGGGACTCAGCTCCCGGGCCCAGGCCTCCGCGCCGCCCAGCACCCGCACCGACCAGCGGCGCGGCTGCCCGAGGTCCAGCACGATCCGGACGGCGCCGTGCGCCACCGGCTCCCCGGCGGCCCGCACCAGCCAGCCCTCGCCCAGCGGTTCGAGGAGGCACGCCCCGAACGACGGCAGCCACCCGGTCCCCGCCGCCGAGGGCCGGGGCAGCGCCACCCGGTCCACGTACGGCATGCCCGTCACCGCCGCCGTCCAGCCGTCCCGGTCCACCACCAGGGCCCGCCCGTCCAGCCGGGCCAGCACCGGCGCCCCCACCGCCCGCAGCCGCTCCAGCGACCGCACGTGCAGCTCGCGCAACCGGGCCTCGGCGAGCTTGGCCACCGAGTCGACCCAGGCGAGCGTGGCCGGGTGCATCGTCTCCAGCGGCCCGCTCACGTCGACCACACCGAGCAGCCGGCCGTCGCGCGGATCGGTGAGGGGCGCCCCGGCGCAGGTCCAGGTCGCCTGGGACCGTACGAAGTGCTCGGAGGCGAAGACCTGTACGGGCCGCCGGGTGACCGCCGGCGTGCCCACGCCGTTGGTGCCGACCACTTCCTCCCGCCAGTCCGCCCCCAGCTCGAGACCGAGCCCGTCGGCCCTCCGCAGCACCGGTGCGCTGCCCTCCCGCCACAGCACCCGGCCGTCGTCGTCGGCGACCACCATGATGTGGTGGGCGACGTCCGCCACCGACAGCAGCCCCTCCCGCAGCACCGGCAGCACGTGCCGCAGCGGCGAGGACTCCCGCCGCCGCCGGACCTCCTCCGGGGACAGCAGCCCGGCGCGGAAGTCGTGCTCCGGATCGACCCCGCTGCGCAGCATCCGCTCCCAGGACTGCTCGATCACCGGACGCGGCGCCACCGGGACGCGCCCGCCCGAGAGCCTGGCGGAGCGGACCTCGCTGAGCATCCGCGCCGCCCGCGCCGTGTCGACGGCGGCGAACTGCGTCACGTCCATCGGCGAGAGCGCCACTGGTCCTCGTCCTCCTGGAAACCGGGGCCGGGGTGAGCGCGCCCGCGGCCGGCCGCGGGCCCGTGCGCGTCCCGGACGCTCGTCTCATAATGACCGCTTCCCCACGGCTCGCGGGCACGGTCCGCGCACAGTCGGCAGCAAGTTGCAACCCCTTGCAACCCTGGTGAACCACCGTGCCGGTGTCCAAACTTGAACCACGCCGTCCCGAGCGGCGTACGCGGCCTGAACGGGCCCGTGTGGCGGGGGTGGTGCCGTGTCGGCGCGGCGCCACCCCCGCGCCGCGCGGCGGCGGATTCAGGCCACCGGGCGGGCCCGCTCCACCACCGACGCCAGATCGAGCGTCGGCGGCAGCGTGCCGAAGGCCGCGCCCCCGTCACCGCCCAGCCGCGCCGCGCAGAACGCGTCGGCGACCTCCGGCGGCGCGTACCGCACCAGCAGTGCGCCCTGGAGCACCAGCGCCAGTCGCTCCACCAGCCGGCGCGCCCGCCCCTCGGCGGCCTCCAGGTCGGCCAGGTCCGTCAGCAGGTCCCGGATCGCCGCGTCCAGGCGGTGGTCGGCGCCGCGCGCCAGGCCGACCTCCGTCAGGTACGCGTCCAGCGCCGGCGGTTCCCGCCGCAGCGCCCGCAGCACGTCGAGGGCCTGCACGTTGCCCGCGCCCTCCCAGATGGAGTTCAGCGGCGACTCGCGCACCAGCCGGGGCATCCCCGACTCCTCGACGTACCCGTTGCCGCCCAGGCACTCGGCGGCCTCCACCGTCACCGGCGCGCAGCGCTTGGTCACCCAGTACTTGGCCGCCGGCACCGCCAGCCGCAGCAGTGCCCGCTCCCGCTCGCTCCCGTCGGCGGCGGCGTCGTAGGCCGCCGCCAGCCGCAGCGCGAGCGTGGTCGCCGCCTCCGACTCGATCGCGAGGTCCGCCAGGACGTTGCGCATCAGCGGCTTGTCGACCAGCTTCCCGCCGAAGGCCTCCCGGTACGCGCAGTGGTGCACCGCCTGCGCCACGGCCTGCCGCATCAGCCCCGCCGACCCCAGCACGCAGTCGAGCCGGGTCGCCGCCACCATGTCGATGATGGTGCGCACCCCGCGCCCCTCCTCGCCGACCCGGCGTGCCCAGGTCCCGGCGAACTCGACCTCGGCGGAGGCGTTGGACCGGTTGCCCAGCTTGTCCTTGAGCCGCTGGAGCAGGAACACGTTGCGGGTGCCGTCCGCCAGCACGCGCGGCACCAGGAAGCAGGTGAGCCCTCCCGGAGCCTGCGCCAGCACCAGGAACCCGTCCGACATGGGTGCCGAGCAGAACCACTTGTGCCCGGTCAGCTCGTACGTGCCGTCCTCGGCCAGCGGCCGGGCGGCGGTGGTGTTGGCCCGTACGTCGCTGCCGCCCTGCTTCTCCGTCATGCCCATCCCGAACAGGGCACCGGCCTTCAGGTGGGCGGGCCGCAGCTCGCGGTCGTACACCTGGGAGGTCAGCCGCGGCTCCCACTCGGCGGCGAGGTCCGGGTCGGCGCGCAGGGCCGGCACCGCCGCGTGCGTCATCGACAGCGGGCAGCCGTTGCCGGCCTCGACCTGGGTCCACATGAGGAAACCGGCCGCCCGCCGCACGTGCCCGCCCGGCCGGGACCAGGCCGCGGTCAGACCGGCGGACACGCCCTTGCCCAGCAGCCGGTGCCAGGCCGGGTGGAAGTCGACCTCGTCGACGCGGTTGCCGTAGCGGTCGTGCGTGCGCAGGACCGGCGGGTTCGCGTTGGCCAGGGCCCCCCATTCCTGCGTCTGGGCCGATCCGCAGCCGCGGCCCAGGCCCGACAGCTCCGCCCGCGCCTCCTCGCGCAGCTCCGGTGCCAGATGCCGTTCGACGGCCGCCGACAACGCCCGGTCGGCGGTGAAGACGTCGTAGCCGACCAGCGGCGGGACCTGGTTCGTCACGGTGTGGGTACTGCCTGTCATGACCGCGAACCTATCGTGCCGGGGGAGCGGAGGGGGCCGTCTCGGGCCGGAGGGCGTCCGCGGATGAGTGTGGTCCCCCGCGACGGATACCTTTAGGTCGTGCAGCCAGCAAGTGAATCCCCCGAACGGCCCTCCGGCCGGCTCCATCGCGCCCGGGTCCTGTACCGGAACGTCTCCAAGCGGAGGACCGCCTGGCTGTTGCTCAAGGACACCGTCAACTCGTGCATGGAGTACCGCATCCTCGGCCTGGCCGCCGAGGCCGCGTTCTTCACCCTGCTGTCGGTGCCGCCCCTGCTGCTGAGCGTCCTCGGCCTGCTCGGCTACGTCGACCTGTGGATCGGCGCGGACACCACGCAGAGCCTGCGCGCCAACATCGAGGACGCCTCCCGCGCGGTGCTCTCCGAGCGGGGCGTCGAGCAGATCACCGAGCCGATCCTGGACGACGTGACCAAGGGCGGCCGGCCCGACGTCATCTCCATCGGCTTCCTGTTCGCCCTGTGGTCGGGCTCCCGCGCGGTGAACGTCTTCATCGACACCATCACCGTGATGTACGGCCTCGACGGCGTCCGGGGCATCGTCAAGACACGTCTGATGGCGTTCCTGCTCTTCCTCGTCGCCCTGCTGATCGGGTCGGTCGCGCTGCCCCTGATGGTGGCCGGCCCGGACGCCGTGGTGCGGGTCGTGCCGTGGTCGACGACCGTCGTCCAGGTGCTGTACTGGCCGGTCGTCATCATCCTGTCCGTCGCGTTCCTGACCACGCTCTACCACGTCTCCGTGCCCGTACGCTCCCCGTGGATCGAGGACGTGCCCGGCGCGCTGGTCGCCCTCGCGATGTGGGTGCTCGGCAGCTTCCTGCTGCGCATCTACCTCACCAACACCGTCGAGGGCCCCACCATCTACGGCTCCCTCGCCGCGCCCGTCGCCGTGCTGCTGTGGATCGGCGTGTCCGCGTTCGCCGTGCTCGTCGGGGCCGCGGTCAACGCGGCCATCGACCGCGTCTGGCCGGCCGCCGCCACCGCCGCGGCCCGCGAGGCCAACGAACGGCTGCGGCAGGCCCAGGTCGCCGAGTACGTGGCCCGCGCCGCCGCGAGCGGCGAGGCGGACCCCGACATGCCCTCCGAGTTCCCGGAACGCTGGTCCCGGTTCCTGCCCCCGGAGGACGTCACGGCCCGCCTGCGCACCCCGCTGAAGAGCGCGCCGCCCGCCCACCACAACAACCACGACCACAACGGGCACGGGCATGGCGGGCACGGACACGGACACGACAAACCGGAGGCTTCGTGACCGGCCGGTCCGTCCGGTCCGGCCGGACCGGCAGGGGGGCCTCCTAGGACCGGCCTAGGACCGGCCGACGGTGGCCGGGTCCCACGCCCCCGCCGCCGCGCCCTCCCGTACGAAGGCCCCGAAGTCCCTCGGCGCGCGGCCCAGCACCTGCTGGACACCGTCCGACAGATGGGCGTTGCGGCCGTCGAGGAGGGAGCCGAACAGCTCCACCAGGAACGCCACCTCCTCCTCCGGTACCCCGAACCCGGCCAGGTTCTCGCCGTACTCGTGCGGCGGGACGGCCCGGTACGTCAGCGCGCGGCCCGTCTCCTGCGCGATCTCGGCGACCGCCTCCCCGAAGGTCAGCAGCCGTGGTCCCGAGACCTCCAGCACCTGCCCGGCGTACCGCTCGCCCGAGGTCAGCGCCGCCACCACCACGTCCGCGAGGTCCCGCAGGTCCACGAACGGCTCCCCGACCGCACCGGCCGGGAAGACCAGCCCGCCGTGCTCGCGCAGCTCCGTCACCAGCGGGCCCTCGCTGAAGTTCTGCGCGAACCAGGCGGACCGCACGACCGTCCAGTCCGCGCCCGCCCCGGCCAGCGCCTCCTCGGCGGGCCGCGCCTGCTCCTCGCCCCGCGCCGACAGCAGCACCAGCCGCCGTACGCCGAGCCCGGCCGCCTCCCGCGCCAGCGCGCCGACCGCCCCGGCGGCGTCGGGGGCGCCGACGTCGGTGGGATACGCCAGGTAGGCGGCGTCGGCGCCGCGCAGGACGTCCGCCCAGGTCGACCGGTCCTGCCAGTCGAAGCCGGTCGACCTGGACGCCGCCCGCACGGTCAGCCCGGCGGCCCGCGCCGCCCCGGCCACCCGCCGACCGGTACGACCGGACGCCCCCGTCACCACGACCGTCATCTCCGCTTGCGTGCTCGTCTTCGTCATGCGTCCAGTCAACTGCCGTGCGCCGCACGTTCCCATCGCCGAACGGCTCACGGCCATACGCGTGCGTCCACGCCGTCTACGCTGTGACGCCATGGACGCACTCGCCGGTCTGCTGGAGGGCCCCCGCGCCCGTGGCGCGTTCATGATCCGCGCCTGTTTCGACCCCCCGTGGGCCGTGCGCGTCGAGGACGGGGCGCCGCTGACGGTGATGCTGATGGTCCGCGGCGACGCCTGGATCGTGCCCGACACGGGGGAGCGGCTGCGGCTGCGGGCCGGCGACCTCGCCATCGCGCGCGGACCCGACCCCTACACCTGCGCCGACGACCCCGCCACGGCACCGCAGGCGGTGATCCTGCCCGGCGGCGCGTGCAGCTACCCCGACGGACGCCCGCTGAACGGCTCGATGGACCTCGGCGTGCGCACCTGGGGCGACCGGCCCGACGGCGGCGCCGTGCTGCTGATCGGCACCTACCTGGTGCGGGGCGAGATCGGCGGCCGGCTGCTGGACGCCCTGCCGCCGCTGCTGTCCCTCACCTCCGACGTGTGGGACTGCCCGCTGACGCCCCTGCTGGTGACGGAGGTCACGCGGGACGAGCCGGGTCAGGAGGTCGTCCTGGACCGTCTCCTCGACCTCCTGGTCATCGCCGCCCTGCGCGCCTGGTTCGCCGGCCCGCGGGCGGAACCGCCCGCCTGGTACCGGGCCCTGGGCGACCCGGTCGTCGGACGGGCACTGCGACTGATCCAGGACGACCCGGCGCACCCGTGGACGGTCGCGTCCCTCGCCGCCAAGGCCGGGGTCTCCCGCGCCGCGCTCGCCCGGCGCTTCACCGACCTGGTGGGCGAGCCCCCGATGACGTACCTCACCGGCTGGCGCCTCGCGCTCGCCGCCGACCGGCTGCGCGACACCGAGGACACGCTCGGCGCGATCGCCCGCCAGATCGGCTACAGCAGCGCGTTCGCCCTGTCCACCGCCTTCAAGAGGGTGTACGGGGTCAGCCCCCAGGAGTACCGCACGCCGACGGCGTAGCCTGGCACGCGTGTACGCGGAACGCGCCTCCCGGCTGCCCGGCGCGGTGGTGTGGACCAGCACGCCGACCGGGCCCGGCACGGGGCGTGTCCTGCCCGACGGCTGCATGGACCTGCTCTGGCACGACGGCCGGCTGCTGGTGGCGGGCCCCGACACCCGCGCCCACGTCACCGGGGGAGCCCCCGGCCCCTGGGCGGGCGTCCGCTTCTTCCCCGGCACCGCGCCCACGCTCCTCGGTGTGCCCGCCGAGGAACTGCGCGACCGGCGCGTCGACCTCACCGACCTCTGGCCGGCCGCCCGGGCCCGGCGCCTGGCCGCACGGGTGAACGCGGCCCCCGACCCGGCGAGCGGCCTGGAGGAGGCGGCACTGTCCCGGGCGGCCGACACCGAGCCCCCCGACCCGTTGCTGCGCCGGATCGTGGCCGCCCTCGACGCGGGCCGTCCGGTCGCCACCACCGCCGACGAACTCGGCCTGAGCGCCCGCCAGTTGCACCGGCGTTCCCGGGCGGCCTTCGGCTACGGCCCCAAGACGCTGGCCCGCGTACTGCGGCTGCGGCGCGCCCTGGCCCTGGCCCGCGCCGGCACGCCCCTCGCCGAGACGGCCGTCCGGGCGGGTTTCGCGGACCAGGCGCATCTGGCGCGGGACGTGAAGGAGTTGGCGGGCGTGGCGCCCGGAGAGCTACTGCGCCTGCGTGGACAGCGGCGCGAACAGGTCGACGCCGTTCCCGTCCGGGTCGTTCACGACGGCGTACCGCTGCCCCCAGACGGCGTCCCAGGGCCCCAGCTCGCCGTGGCAGCCGGCGCCGGTCAGCTCCTCGTAGAGCGCGTCCACCTCGGCGGGTGAGTCGCACAGCAGGGCGAGCGAGTGCCGCCCGCCACCGGACGGCGGCTGCCATCCGGGGTGGAAGGAGCGGACGGACTCCTCGGTGTCGAGCAGCAGACGGATCCCGCCCGGCAGTCCGGCCTCGGCGTGCGGCTGGGCCTCGGCGCCCTCCGGGAACGCGAAACCGATCCGGCGGTAGAAGGTCACGGACGCGGCCATGTCGGAGACGACGAGGCCGATGGCGTTGAATCGTGCGGTCATGGGGCCACCGTAGGCAGGGCGTCCGGGGGTGGTCTTGAAGGAATCGGACACGGAACGAGCCGGGCGGGACGAGCCGGACACGGAACGAGCCGGGCGGACGGAGTCGGGCGGAACGAGCCCGCTGTGGAACACCTGTGCGGCAGGATGGGCGCATGAACCGTCGCGCACGCGTCCTGCCGCTGTTGCTGACCCCGCTGCTGCTCACCGCCTGCGGTACGGAAGACCACCTGGCCGAAGACCCGGCCGCCGCCGGCACCGCCGCCACTTCGTCCGCCACCGCGTCCGCCGCGGCGGGGGAGGCCCCTCCCGCACAGGCCCCTCCCGCACCCGACGGACTGGAGAACCGGGCGAAGGCGCTGGGGATGGCTCCCGAGCTGGTCTACGTCACCCGGGTCCCCGGTTTCACCCTGGCCCAGCAGTCCGTCGGCGTGATCGGCGACGACGGCTTCTCCGCCACCTACGTGACCGGCGCGGGAGCCATGGTCCGCATCTCCGTCGAGCGGGGCTCGATGAGCCGGGACACCTGCCGCAGCCGGCCGGTCGGCGACATGAGCGGTGAACGGACCACATGTGAGCCGGAGGGCGGGACGCTGTACCGCACGGGCGGCGGACGGCACGAGTACGCGCTGCCGAAGAGCGGGCACGTGGTGAAGGTGTCCGCCGACACGGACGCCGTGTCGCGCGAGGTCCTGCGCGGCGCCGCCGCGTCCGTCCACCGGCCCGGAGCCGCGGAGGCCGCGGCCACCCTGCCGTCACCGCGGCCCGCCACCACACCCGTGGAACGCGGCGACCTGCCCCGGTTCGGCGAAGGGCCACCCGACAACAGCGTGGACGTGGTCGGCTGAGCCGGGGATGTGATCGGCGGGATGCTCAGGCGGTGCGCGGGGGTGCCGTGCTCGCGCGGTCGACGAGGCGGGTCGAGAGCTCCGTGCGCGTGCTTTCCGGGTGGTGGCCGTCCATCATGCGCAGCAGCAGGCGCAGGGCCGTGGCCGACATCTCCGAGAGGGGCTGGCGCACCGTGGTCAGGGCGGGGGTGACCCAGCGGGCCTCGGGCAGGTCGTCGAAGCCGACCACGCTCATGTCGTCCGGCACCGTCACCCCCCGCTCGGCCAGCGCCTCGTAGACGCCGAGGGCCATCGCGTCCGAGCAGACGAACACGGCCGTCGGCGGGACGGGCAGGTCCAGCAGTTCCCGTGTGCGCCGGCGGGCCGCGGCCCGGTCGAAACCGGCGTGGCGGACGTACTCGGGGCGATGGCGCACGCCCGCCGAGGCGAGGGCGGAACGGTAGCCCGCGACACGCGCGTCGCTGCACGGCCTGCGCCGCCGGCCGGCGACGACGGCGATCCGCTCGTGACCGAGGCCCAGCAGGTGCTCGGTCGCCGTCACGCCGCCCTGCCAGTTCGCCGCGCCCACGGACACCACGCCCGGCGGAGGTTCCACCGCCGGGTCGATCATCACGAAGGGAATGCGCTGCTGCTCCAGCCAGGCGTACTGGGTGGCGGTCAGCTCGGCCAGGTTGAACAGCACCCCGGAGGAACCACGCGTGACGAGCCTGTCCAGCCAGCCGGGCTCCGGCCGCCGTTCCTCCCGGGGGCCGGAGCGGGAGCGGTTCAGGCCCACCGAGAGGACGACCTCCAGCCCCGCGTCGTACGCCGCCTCCTCCACCCCGTGCAGCACCGCGCCCGACCAGGAACTCTCCAGGGAGTGCACGACGAGGTCGACCATCCGGGGGCCCTTCAGGGAGTCGAACCGCGGTCGTCGCACGTAGCCGAGCCGGTCCAGTGCCTCCACCACGCGGCGGCGGGTCTCGGGTGCGACGTCCTCGCGGCCGTTGACCACCTTGGACGCGGTCGGCACCGAGACCCCCGCCTCGCGGGCCACCACCGCCAGCGTCGGCCCGGCCGACGTGCTCGCACTCGCCGCACGGACCATGGGGTAACCACCTCTCCGGCCCGCCCGAGGGCCCGGGGATAGAAAGCGCTTCCTATTCTAGGTTTGCCGGGGTGCGGACGGGAAGACCGAGGACTGCCGGGGTCCGGCCGCTACCCCGTGAAGGTCGCGACGGTTTCCAGGCCGGCGTGGCGCAGGGTGCGGTGGACGGCGGGATGGGCGCCGCGGACGGTGACGGCGGCGGGCTCCGGCGCCCGGGTGACCGCGCGCAGCAGGGCGTAGGCGCAGGCCAGGTCGAGGTGGTGCAAGTCGCCCATCTCCAGGGTCCACGCGCCCGGTCGGCTCAGACGCGGGTCGAGGAGGAGTTCCTCCAGTACGCGCAGCGCGTGGGAGTCCAGGTTGCCGGAGAAGGTCAGAACGGTGTGTTCCCCGTCGGCCTCGGTGATCCTCACGGGGGCGGCCTGACCGGGGTGGTGAGGGTCGGCGGTCACGACGGCCTCCTCGGCAGCACGTGTGGGCGTGTCTTCCATTGTCCCGCGGTGGTGTCGCGTTCTCCCGGTGGCGTCGGGCGCGGCCGGCCGCCCCGGAATACGCTCGGGCGCGGTGGCGCTCTTGTACGAGCGGCGAGTGGCGAACGGTGGCGGGGCGGCGCTGCGAAAGGCTGGTGCGCATGATGGCAGGCCAGGCAGAACCCGTGGTCAGCACACCCCACGGGGCGGTACGCGGCAGATACGAGCACGGCGTCGCGGTGTTCCGGGGCATTCCCTACGCGGCGCCTCCCGTCGGCCCCCGAAGATTCCGGCCGCCCGTGCCCCCGGACCGCTGGGACGGTGTGCGCGACGCGACCGCCTTCGGCCCGACCGCGCCCAAACCCCCGTACTCCGAGGCCTTCGCCCAGTACCTCTCCGACCCGGCGGTCCCCGGCGACGACTGCCTCAACCTCAACGTCTGGACCCCCGAGCCGGGCCCCGGCGCCCGCCTGCCGGTCCTGGTCTGGCTGCACGGCGGCGCCCTCACCAGGGGCTCTTCCGCCGTTCCCGTCTACGACGGCCGCCGCTTCGCCCAGAACGGCGTGGTCTGCGTGTCGCTCAACTACCGACTGGGCGTCGAGGGCTACGGACTGTTCCCCGACGCCCCCGCCAATCCGGGACTGCGCGACCAGATCGCCGCCCTGGAGTGGGTCCGCGACTCGATCGCGGCCTTCGGCGGCGACCCCGACCGGGTCACCCTCGCCGGCCAGTCCGCCGGCGCGATCAGCACCGGCGCCCTCCTCGCCGCCCCGCAGGCCCAGGGCCTGTTCCGGCGGGCGGTGCTGCAGAGCGGGGCGCCGGAGGCCTCCGACCGCGACAAGGTGCGGCGGATGGTCCGCCGGATGGCTGCCCGGCTGAAGATCCCCGCCACGGCCGAGGCCTTCGCCGCCGCCGACCGGGGGCAACTGCTGCGTGCCCAGGCCGAGGTCGGCAGGCTCAGCAGCCCCATACTGGGCGGACCCGCCTTCGGGATCGTCGTCGACGGGGACGTGGTCCCCCGTGATCCCCTGGAGGCGCTCGTCGACGGCGACGCGGCACCCGGTGTCGACCTGATGATGGGCTGGACCCGCGACGAGTACCGGCTGTGGCTGGTCCCCGGCGGCCTCCTGGAGCGCGTCGACCGGCTCGGCGCGGTCGCCCTCGCCGGAGCGCGGGCCCGCTGCCGCTGCGGCAACGAGGTCGTACGCGGCTACCGCGCCCTGCACCCGGACGCCGGCACCGCCGAGACCGTCGGTCAGCTCGTCACCGACCACCTGCTCCGCGTGCCGCTCCACCGCCTGGCCGACGCCCGGCCCGGGTCGTCCTACGTCTACGAGTTCGCCTGGCCCTCGAACCTGCCCGACCTCGGCGCCTGCCACGCCCTGGAGCTGGGCTTCGTCTTCGACTCCGGGGACGTGCCGGAATCACGCAGGCTGGCGGGCGAGGGCGCTCCGCGCGAGCTGGCGGACGCGATGCACGGGGCGTGGGTCCGGTTCGCGCGGTCCGGGGACCCCGGGTGGGACGCGTGGGACGCCACGCATCCCGTGCGGGTGTTCGGCGCGGGCGAACCGACCGTGACGTACGGTCCGCGCGACGCCGAACTCGACCTGTGGCAGGCCGACGTCACCACGCGAGGAACGCGGTCCAGGCGTCTGGTGCGACGGTGATGTGCGGGGTGGTGGGGGCGGTTTTGGAGTCGCGGATGTGGATGGCGGTGGGTTCGGCGGCGACTTCTACGCAGTTGCCGCCCTCGTCGCCGCTGTAACTCGACTTGCGCCACTCGTAGGCGACTTCGATGCAGTTGCCGCCCTCGCTGCCGCTGTAGCTCGACTTGAACCACCGAAGCGCGGTGCTGCTCATTGTTCTCCCAGGAGACGGTCCAGTAGATCCCTCGTGTCCTCGGGCGTGAGGGCCTGTGACCGCAGCATCGCACACTTCTGCGTGAGGATCGCCACCTCGTCTGGATCAGCGATCAGTTGGCTGCCGCGCTGGTTTTCCGCATAGGCGAGTCGCTGGTGTTCGGGTGTCTCCAGCAGGACGAAGGGGCCGTCGAGCGAAGCATGACTGGCCCGGTCGAGGGGCAGCACCTGAAGCATGAGGCCCGGCAGCTCCGAGCACTCGCGCAGGTGGCGGAGCTGCTCCGCCCAGACCGTCCGGCCCCCGATCGGTGCCCGGACGACCGGCTCCCAGACCACGAAACAGGTGATCGGTGGTTCCTTGCGGTGCAGGATGCCCTGCCGCTCGATGCGTGCCGTCGCCAACTGGGCGATCTTGTCCTCGTCGTAGAACGGCACACGGCTGCGGAACACCGCCCACGCGTACGCTTCCGTCTGGAGCAGCCCCGGCAACACCTGGTTCTCGTACGACGAGATGGCGATGGCCTCCCGCTCCCTGTCCAAGAACTCCTCCGCCCACAGCGGAACCAGATCCACCTCCGGCATCTTGCTCAGCGCGATCGACAACGCGCCCTTGGTCCCCAGGAGTTCGTCGAGTTGCTCGGCGAGATCCGGCTTCAGTGGGCGTCTGCCCTGTTCGATCGAGGCGATCTGCTGCTCGCTGATGACGAACCGCTCGCCCAACGACCTCTGCGTGTGTCCGGCGGTCTGGCGATAGAGGGCGAGCAGCGCCCCCACCATCTTCATCGCGGAGGCGTTCCTCCGTGCCGTCGTGCCCATGAGGTCGACTCCCCAGCCGTGCGCGTACGTTCACTCCAGCGCACTCGTACAGCCCGGCTGTACGGAGATGCGCACTGTCTCATCATGGCCACGGAGCGTGACCCTCGTCCCGTGAACAAGGAAACTCAACCCCTGTCCCCCCGTGAGCGCTTCTACCGCAGGGAACGCCGGTCCGTCCCCGCCGCGAGGGCGTTCGCGCGCGAGGCTCTTGCCGAGTGGGGTGTGCGAGAGCGTGCCGACGACGTCGTGCTGTGCGTCAGCGAACTGGCGACCAATGCCCTGGTGCACGGCGTGCCGCCCGGCCGGGGCTTCCTGCTGAGGCTGCTGCCCTGCGGTGACAGCGTGCGCGTCGAGGTGCACGACAGCGGGGACGGCGTACCGGCGGTGCCGCTGACGTGTGGGCAGGAGCCCGGCGAGGGTGGGCGCGGGCTGCTGCTCGTGTCGGAGCTGGCGGACAAGTGGGGCGTGGGGGAGCGGGAGCCCGGCAAGATCGTGTGGTGCGAGGTGGGTGTCGCTTAGGTGGGCCGGCCCCGGGCACGCCGCTCACCGGGCGGTCGGTGCCGACTCGCCCCCGGTCGCCTGCTGGGTGAGGGCGTTCCAGCCGTGTTCCAGGAGTTCGAAGGCGCGCGTGATCGCCAGGCGGGGGTCCTCG
Source organism: Streptomyces sp. AC627_RSS907 (assembly GCF_019049165.1). Lineage (NCBI taxonomy): Bacteria > Bacillati > Actinomycetota > Actinomycetes > Kitasatosporales > Streptomycetaceae > Streptomyces > Streptomyces sp. AC627_RSS907. The sequence goes on along the minus strand of NZ_JAGMUE010000049.1, from coordinate 58,539 downwards.
TGGCCGTAGGCCGTGCGGGGGGCTTCCAGGGCGAAGTGGGCCAGGGCGCCGCAGGCGGGGTCGTCGGCGGCGAGGTCGCTCTCCTCGGCGATGGCCCGCGCGAGGGCGGCGGTGTGGCGCAGCCACATGTTCTGGGCGTAGTCGCGGAGCGCGGGGGTGTCGGCCACCAGGTCGGTGAAGGCGGCGAAGCGCGCGTCGCCGGCGGCCGTGACCAGCCGGGCCGACAGGGCGTGTTCGCGCAGCGCGGCGGGGATGGACTGGCCTTCGGGGCGCTCGCGGACGGCGGCGAGCAGGCGGGCCTCGTGGTCGGATTCCTCGTCGAAGACGAGGGCCTCCTTGACGGGGAAGTGCTTGAACAGCGTGGTCGTGGACACGTCCGCGGCGTCCGCGATCTCGCGGACGCTGACCGCGTCGTAGCCGCGCTCCAGGAAGAGGCGCAGGGCCGCGTCGGCGATGGCCTGACGCGTGGCGGCCTTCTTGCGTTCGCGGCGTCCCATCGGAGTAGGTGGGGCTTCCGTTGCGGGGTCGGTCGTCATGGCACCAGCCTACCCAAAGAGTGGTCCGACTTAAAAAGTTGAGTCGTTGCACTTATTGAGTCGGTGTGCTTTTCTGATGTGGCGGTCACGGGGACCCGCCGGTGCTCACCGCCCGGCCCGCCCCGCCCCGGTCCGCCCATCCCGCAGCGCGACAGTCGCCGTGCTGCCGTGCGCCACGAACGGAGCAGCATCATGAGCACCCCCCGCATCGCCGTCATCGGCGCCGGTCCCGGCGGCCTGACCTGCGCGCGCATCCTCCAGCGACACGGCGTCACCGTCACCGTCCACGACCGCGACCCGGGCCCCGGCACCCGGAACCAGGGCGGCACCCTCGACCTGCACGCGGACAACGGGCAGATCGCCCTGCGCGAAGCCGGCCTCCTGGAGGAGTTCTTCGCGCTGTCGCGTCCCGAAGGGCAGGAGATGCGCCAGCTGGACCCGAGTGGCGCGACCCTCTTCCACCACGTTCCCGAGGAGGGGGAGCGCCACAAGCCCGAGATCGACCGTGGCCGGCTCCGCGACCTGCTGCTGGGGTCGCTCCAGCCCGGCACCGTGAACTGGGGCCGCGCCCTGCACGCCGTCGGCGGGCCCGACGAAGGGCCCCGGCAGCTCCACTTCACCGACGGCACCACCGTCGAAGCCGACCTCGTCATAGGCGCCGACGGCGCCTGGTCCAAGGTCCGCCAGGCCGTCTCCGGGGCCACCCCCCGGTACAGCGGCGTGAGCTTCCTGGAGGCCTGGTTCGACGACGTCGAGACTCGGCACCCGGACATCGCCGGACTCGTCGGACAGGGCAGCGCCGCGGCGGCCGACGGGGAGCGGGGCCTGTTCGCTCAGCGCAACAGCGGCGACCACATCCGCGTCTACATCATCCAGCGCGTGCCGGTCGACTGGATCAGCGCCGAGGGCCTCACCACCGGGGACACGGACGCCCTCCGCGCCCTCCTCCTGGAGCGCTACGGCGACTGGTCGCCCCGCCTGCGCCGGCTGATCGCCGACAACGACGGCCGCTACGTCGACCGGCCCATCTTCGCCCTGCCCGTCCCGCACGTCTGGGAGCACAGCCCCACGGTGGCCCTGCTCGGAGACGCGGCCCACCTCATGCCCCCGCTCGGCGTCGGCGTCAACCTCGCCATGCTGGACGCCTGCGAACTCGCGCTCGCCCTCGTGCGGCACGAGACCGTCGACGACGCCGTCCGCGCCTACGAGAAGACCATGCTGCCGCGCTCCACGGAGACGGCCCGACTCCTCGACGGCGCCGCCGAACACCTGCTCTCCACCGAGCTGCCGGACTTCACCGGCGACGGCCCCCACGGCCACTGAACACCCCCGGGCCGCCGCGGGGCACCCGGCGTCAGCGCGTCGCCGCGACCGCCCTGATCGTGTCCGGGCCCACCCGGCAGCAGCCGCCGATCAACCGGGCCCCGGACGCCCGCCAGGCCCGCACCAGGCCGGCGTCGAAGGAGGAACGTCCGCGCCAGGCGCGGGCCTGAGCGTCCCAGGCCTCGCCGCTGTTGGGGTAGACGACGACCGGCTTGCCGGTGACACGGGCGGCGACCTCGACCGCACCGGCCGCGTCCTCGGGCGCGCAGCAGTTCACCCCCACCGCGATCACCTCGTCCGCGTCGGCGGCCGGCGCGAAGGCCTCCTCCAGCGGCTGCCCGGCGCGGGTGCGGTCGCCCACGACGGTGTACGACAGCCAGGCCGGTACGCCGAGACCGCGGACCGCCCGCAGCAGCGCCGCCGCCTCGTCGGTGTCGGGGACGGTCTCCAGCGCGAGCACGTCGGGGCGGGCGGCGGCCAGGACCTCCAGGCGCGGCCGGTGGAAGCGCTCCAGTTCGTCGACGCCGAGCCCGTACCGGCCCCGGTACTCGGAGCCGTCCGCCAGCATCGCGCCGTACGGACCGGCCGACGCCGCCACCCACAACCGACGTGTCACCCGCGCCCTGCGGGCCGCCTCGCGGGCCAGCTCCACACTGAGGGCGAGCAGCCCGGCCGCCCGCCGACGGCCGATGCCGCGCCGGGCGAAGCCCTCGAAGGTGGCCTGGTAGCCGGCGGTGATCGCCACGTCCGCGCCCGCCGTGAAATAGGCGAGGTGGGCCTCGGTGATCGCCTCGGGGTCCTCGGCGAGCAGCCGCGCCGACCACAGCTCGTCGCTCAGGTCGTGCCCGGCCGACTCGAGCTGGTTGGACATGCCGCCGTCGAGCACGAGCGGACCGGCGGCGAGGGCGTCGGCGAAGTCGCTGGTCATGTGACGACGCTAGTCCAACCCCGTCCGACCCGTTGACCTCCACCGGCCACCCCCTTACCTTTTCGACGTTCGTCATGCCACACGGTGTTCGGGATATCGAACATCGGATGATGTCGTGGAGAGGGATTCCGCATGAGCCGCGCCGCCGATCTGCCCGACGAGCCCGCAGCCCCCGCCCGACGCCTGCTGTTGAAGGGCGCCGCGGCAGCGGGAGCCCTGGCCGCCGTCCCCGCCGTCCCCGCGTCCGCGTCCGCCGCCGCGCCGGGGAAGGACGCCCCGTACGCGAACCCGCTCGTCCGCAACCGCGCCGACCCGCACATCCGCCGCCACACCGACGGCTTCTACTACTTCACGGCCACCGCCCCCGAGTACGACCGCATCATCCTGCGCCGTTCCCGCACCCTGGGCGGCCTGGCGACCGCCGACGAGTCCGTCATCTGGCGCAAGCACGCCACCGGCGACATGGGCGCGCACATCTGGGCTCCGGAGATGCACCACATCGGCGGCAAGTGGTACATCTACTTCGCCGCCGCACCCGCCGAGAGCGTCTGGGACATCCGCATCTGGGTCCTGGAGAACTCCCACCCCAACCCCTTCCGGGGGACCTGGGTGGAACGGGGCCAGGTGAAGACGGCCTGGGAGACCTTCTCCCTCGACGCCACCACCTTCACCCACCGGGGCACCCGCTACCTGGCCTGGGCGCAGCACGAGCCCGGCATGGACAACAACACCGGTCTGTTCCTGTCCAGGATGGCGAACCCCTGGACCCTGACGGGGCCCCAGGTGCGGCTCTCGACGCCCGAGTACGACTGGGAGTGCGTCGGCTTCAAGGTCAACGAGGGCGCGTCGGTCATCGCCCGCAACGGCCGCCTGTTCATGACGTACTCGGCCAGCGCCACCGACGCCAACTACTGCATGGGCCTGCTGACGGTGGACGCGGACGCCGACCTGATGAACCCCGCGAACTGGTCGAAGTCGCCGGAGCCCGTCTTCACCAGCAACGACACCACCCGGCAGTACGGCCCCGGCCACAACTGCTTCACCGTCGACCGGGACGGCCGCACCGACGTCCTCGTGTACCACGCCCGCCAGTACAAGGAGATCGACGGCGACCCCCTCCACGACCCCAACCGGCACACCCGTGTTCAGCGGCTCGGCTGGAAGGCCGACGGCACCCCCGACTTCGGCGTCCCGGTGGCCGACGCGCCGAGGGGGCGCGGCTGACACGGGACGCGCGTACGCCGCCGGCGTCACCCTCCGCCCGGTCGCCCGGGACCCGCACGGCCACCGCCTGCCGGTCCGGGGCCGCCCTCCGTCCGCTGCCGCGCGGCGCGGTACGGGCGCGCTGATCCGGCGGCTCCGGGGCGGACGGGGCGGACGGCCGGCCACGGGAGCACGCACCCGTGGCCGGGCCGCGGCCGGCCCGGCCAGGCCCCGGCACACTTCGGCCGGGACCGAAACAACGGCCCCCTAGCGTGCGGTGCATGAACGCCACGCACACCTCCGCCACGCACACCTCCGCCACGCCCGCCGAAGCCGTCACCGCCATGGTCGACCACGTCCTCGCCCTCGCCGCCACCTGGACCCGCTGGGACGGGCGGCCCGCGCACGTCGACGACCGCGTCTACACCCCGCACAAGGCGATCCGGCGGGTCGCCGACCACCTGGTCGACCACCTCGCCGAGCTGGAGGCACGGCTGGCGGGGGAGCAGCCGCAGCCCGACCACTGGCACGCCTCCGTGATCACGACGGACGCGGACCGCGCCCCCTTCACGCGGGAGGACCTGGACGAGGCCCGCAGCCGCCTCACCCGGCTGGCCCGGATCTGGGCCAACCGCCTCGACGCGCTCACCGACGAACAGCTCGACCACTCGCCCGGCGAGGGCTGGAGCTTCCGCGAACTCGCCCGGCACGTGGAGGAGTCCGCGTACTACGCCGACGCGGTGGGTGACCTCTCGTGACCGCCTTCGCCGATCTCCACCGGGCCGGCGAGCCGCTGCTGCCGCCGTGCGCCGGGGACCACGCCTCCGCGCACGCCCTGGCCGGGCAGGGCTTCCGGACGGTCGGCACGACCGGCCTCGGCGTCGCGGCGCCGTGAAGTCAGCGTGCGCGCGGGCCGTCCTGCTCCCGGGGCCAGTGCTCCAGCGCCACGTGCAGCGCCTCGACCGCCTTGTCCCAGGAGGCCTGGACGTCGCGCGGGGCGGCGAAGCCGCCGGTGGCCTCCAGGACGCAGTAGCCGTGGAAGGTGCTGCGCAGCAGACGTACGGCGTCGGTGAGGTCGGGCTCGGTGAGGCCGTAGCCGCGGAGCATGCCATGGGTGACCTCCGCGGTGCGGCGCAGGGAGGGGGAGCCGGGGAGCAGGGACGGGTCCACGCGGATCTGGGTCGCGGCGTAACGGCCCGGGTGGCGCAGGGCGTACGCCCGGTAGGCGCCCGCGAAGGCGGCCAGGGCCTCCTTGCCGGCCCGGCCCGCCACCGCGGTCGCGATCTCGTCGATCAGCTCGCCGCCGGCCAGCAGCGCGACCCGGACGCGCAGGTCCTGGAGGCTCCTGACGTGCGTGTACAGGCTCGCGTCCTTCACCCCGAAGTGCCGGGCCAGCGCGGAGACGGTGACGCTCTCGAAGCCGGTCCGGTCGGCGAGGTCGGCGGCGGCGGCGACGACGCGGTCGGTTGTCAGACCCGCACGGGGCATGGGCCACCTTCCCGGCTTCCTAGGGCTCCTAGGTTTCATGCTAGGGCAGGCAGGGCGGCAGGCGGGGCTCACCTCAGAGTCGTTCAACGTTCATCTTCTGCCTCGATTCTCCTCACAGCCGCGAACGGCGGCGACATCCAGGAGGGGCTTCATGGGGCACGGACACGGGCACACGCACGGCCATCACCACCACGGGGACGCACACACCCACGACCACGAGCACGACGCCGCGCCGGCCCTGCCCGCCGCCTTCGACACCAGCGTCCCCGACGAGGCCCTGAGCCCCGAACAGCAGTCGCGCCGCGGCCTGCTGCGGCGTGCGGGCCTGCTCGGCGCCGGACTGGCCGCCGGGACCGTCCTGGCCCAGACCGCGACCGCCGCCCCGGCGCGCGCCGCGGGCAACGGCCGCCGCACCAAGGGCTTCCTCTGGCTCGCCGGCGACCACCACATCCACACCCAGTACAGCAGCGACGGCAAGTACCGCGTCGTCGACCAGGTGCGCCAGGGCGCCCGGCACGGCATGGACTGGCTGGTCATCACCGACCACGGCAGCGTCACGCACTCCAGGATCGGTGTGGAGAAGGTCAACCCGGACATCAGGGAGGCCCGCGCCGCCCACGAGGACACCCTCGTCTTCCAGGGCCTGGAGTGGAACATCCCGGCCGCCGAGCACGGCACCGTCTTCGTGCACCCCGGCAAGAACGAGGTCTCCGTCCTCAAGCAGTTCGAGAGCGGCTACGACGGCGCGGTCAAGGCCGCCACCGGCTCGTCGCCGGCCAACGAGGCGCTCGCCATCGCCGGCCTGACCTTCCTCTCCGAGCAGGTCAGGAGGCGCAAGGTCAAGGACGCCCTCATGCTCGCCAACCACCCGGCGCGCAAGGGCATCGACTCCCCGCACGAGATCCGCGCCTGGCGCGACGCCACCCCCGCCGGCCACCGCATCGCCGTCGGCATGGAGGGCGCCCCCGGCCACCAGGCCGGCGGCCTGCCCAAGCCGCTCGGCCCCGGCGGCGCCCGCGGCATCTACGACAACAGCCCCGGCAGCAACTCCTTCGCCGGCTACCCCCTGGAGAGCTACCGCACCTGGGGCGGCTTCGACTGGATGACCGCCACCGTCGGCGGCCTGTGGGACAGCCTGCTCGCCGAGGGCAAGCCCTGGTGGATCACCGCCAACTCCGACTCCCACCAGATCTACGGCGACACCGCGGCCCGCGGCGGCGGCGACTTCAACACCAACGGCCGCTACGACGACCCGGTCTACGGCGGCTCGATCGACATCACGGAGAACGACTACTGGCCCGGCTACTACAGCCGCACCCACGTCGGCGCGGAGGGCTTCTCCTACGCCGCCGTCATGGACGGCATCCGCGCCGGCCGCATCTGGGTCGACCACGGCCAGCTCATCAGCGGCCTCGACGTCCGCGTGTCCGGCGGCAGCCGCTGGGCCACCCTCGGCGGCGCCCTCCACGTCAGGAAGGGCACCCGGGTCACCCTCACCGTGGACGTGGCACTGGCCGGCGGCCCCAACTGGGCCGGATTCCAGCCGACCCTGGCCCGCGTCGACGTCATCCAGGGCGACGTCACCGGCGAGGTGAAGGACAAGGACACCTTCACCGCACCGTCCGCCAAGGTCGTCAAGTCCTACGAGGTGAACAAGTCCACCGGCACGGTCACCCTCACCTACGACCTCGGCCGCGTCGACCGCCCGGTCTACCTCCGCCTGCGCGGCACCGACGGCAACCGCTCCGCCGTCGGCGCGATGGGCGCCTCGGTCGACCCGGCGGGCCCGGCCATCGACGTCGTCGGCGACGCCGACCCGTGGCGCGACCTGTGGTTCTACTCCAACCCGGTCTGGGTCCTGCCCTCGTGACCCCACCGCCGTACGCCCTGCGCGTCGACACCGACGTGACGGAGCTCCGCGAGGCCGACCACCTGCTCCAGGACCTCGCGGGCGGACTCGGCCTCCCCGACGACGCGTTCGGCTGCACCCACCTGGTGGGGGACGGCGACCGGCGGCGCGTGGGGCTCTCCCTGGCAGCCGGGTCGCGAGCGGTGGTCGACGCCGCGCGCACCCGGCTCACGGCCCGGGGGCACACGGTGGCGGACGGCACCTGGGACGAGGCCGGACGCGCCGTGCTGTTCCCCGGCGCCGCCGCCCTGACGGGCACCCTCACGGTCGCCGAGCTGCTGGACCGCTCGGCGATCGACCGGGTCCGCGTCCTCGGCGCGCAGGGCGGGCCCGACCCCGGGGCCAGGCTCGTCACCCGCGAGTTCGTCCGCCCCCGGTGGGAACACGGCGAACTGGTCCTCGCCGCCATGCCCGCCGCCGGCGGCACGCTGGTCCCCTTCGAGGTCCCGGACCCCACACCGTGCTGCGCGGACCACTGAGGTGAGGGACGCGGCCCCCGCCGGAGCCGCGTCCCCGCGCGGGAGGCTCAGCCGGCCAGCACGTCCCGCACGAACGCGTTGGTGAACTTCCCCCGGGGGTCCAGCTCCGCCACCAGGCTCCGGAAGTCGTCGAGCCTCGGGTACAGCGCGCGCAGGGCCGCCGGCGGCGTCGTGAACACCTTCCCCCAGTGCGGCCGGGCCGCGAACGGGGCCAGCGCCTCCTCCAGCCGCCGCACGACCGGCAGCACCGCCGCCGTGTCCTCGACCCAGGTGAAGTGCGCCGCCACGGTGTCCCGCCCGTACGCCGGGCTCAGCCACTGCTCGTCGGCGGCGACCGTGCGTATCTCGCAGGTCTGGAGCACCGGCGCGACGGTCTCCCGTACGGCGTCCACGGCGTGCAGCGCGTCGAGCGCGTGCTCGCGCGGCATCAGGTACTCCGACTGGAGTTCGGCACCGCTGCTGGGCACGAACTCCGCCCGGAAGTGCGGCAGCCGTTCGTGCCAGGGGCCCGGCACCCCGAACTGCTCGGTGCAGTTGACCGCGGGCATGCCCGGCACCGGATGCATCTTCTCGACGGCCGGCGCCGCCCACGGGAAGCCGGCCGACGGCTGGTCGGTGCGCCGCTTGAGCCAGACCTGCCGGAAACCGGGCGCACGCCAGTCGGTGAACAGGCTCACGCTGTACGCCGCCGCCATCACCGTCCGGAACGTCGCCGCGTCCAGACCGGCGAGCGGCAACTCGGTGAAGACCTGCTGCCCGACCTCGTAGGCCGGCTCCAGGTCGAGGGTGAGCGCCGTCACCACGCCGAGGGCGCCGAGCGAGGTCACCGCCCCACCGAACCGCTCGTCGCCGCGCGCGAGGGTCAGCGTCGAACCGTCCGCCGTGACGAGCTCCACCTCGCGCACCACCGACGCCAGTGAGCCGTTGCCCACGCCGGAGCCGTGCGTGCCGGTCGCCACCGAACCGGCCACCGAGATGTGCGGCAGCGACGCCATGTTGGGCAGCGCCAGCCCCCGCGCGTGCACCAGCCGGGCCAGCTCCGCGTACCGGACACCGCCGCCCACCCGCACCGTACGGGCCTGCGTGTCCACGTCGACCTCGGGCGGCAGCCCGGCCAGCGACAGCAGGACGCCCTCCGGACCCGGCTCGGCGATCTCGTTGAAGGAGTGCCCGCTGCCCAGCACCCGGACGCTCGCGCTCTGGGCCACCAGGGACCGCAGCGCCCCCGGCGAATGCGGCCGGAGCACCTCCTTCGCCGTGTACGTGATGTTGCCGGCCCAGTTGGTCACGGTGGTGTCGGTCATGCCGCAGCCCCTCCCTGAGATCTCGAGATCCGCGAGGACCAGGAGTCCTCCGCCGGAAACCTACCTGCCACGCCGGAAGGGGACCCGGGCGGGAAGAGCCACGGGCGGGGGCATACCGTGAGAAGTCGAACGCCTGAGCCGGGAGGAGACACGGGATGGGCAGCCGTACCGCGCTGGTCGAGGATCTGATGGAGCGCTTTCCGCACGTACCGCGGGAAGCCGTCTTCAAGGAGGACCTGCTCCGCGGCGGGGTCGCCTTCGACCCCTCCGCGCTGAGCGACAACGAGGACGGCGAGGTCAAGCCGAAGTCGTACTTCATCTTCTCCTTCGACCACGGCACCCTGCCGGAACTGGGCGAGGCCGCCCTGCGCCGCCCGCCCGAGGAGATCATCCTCACCGGCGGCCCCTACGACCTGCGCCGCACCGTCGTCTCGGTCCGCGTGAACCCGGCCTCGCCCTACCGCGTCGCCGCCGACGAGCACGGCCAGCTCGGCCTCTACCTCGACGGCAGGCGCATCTCGGACGTCGGCGTGCCGCCCATGCCCGAGTACTACCGGCACAAGCTCTCCAACGGGAAGTCGGTCATGGAGGTGGCCCCGACCATCCAGTGGGGCTACCTGATCTACCTGACCGCGTTCCGCGTCTGCCAGTACTTCGGCGCCAAGGAGGAGTGCCAGTACTGCGACATCAACCACAACTGGCGCCAGCACAAGGCCGCGGGGCGGCCGTACACGGGCGTGAAGGACGTCGACGAGGTCCTTGAGGCGCTGGAGATCATCAACAAGTACGACACCGCCAGGATCTCCACCGCGTACACGCTCACCGGCGGCGCGATCACGTCGAAGGTCCAGGGGCTGGACGAGGCCGACTTCTACGGCCGGTACGCCAAGGCCATCGAGGAGCACTTCCCCGGCCGCTGGATCGGCAAGGTCGTCGCCCAGGCCCTGCCCAAGCCGGACGTCCAGCGGTTCAAGGACTACGGCGTGCAGATCTACCACCCCAACTTCGAGGTGTGGGACGAGTACCTGTTCAAGATGTACTGCCCCGGCAAGGAGCGGTACGTCGGCCGCGACGAGTGGCACAAGCGCATCCTGGACTCCACCGACGTCTTCGGCGCCCGCAACGTCATCCCCAACTTCGTCGCGGGCGTGGAGATGGCCGAGCCCTTCGGCTTCAAGACCGTCGACGAGGCCATCGCGTCCACCACCGAGGGCCTGCGCTTCTTCATGTCGCACGGCATCACGCCCCGGTTCACCACCTGGTGCCCCGAGCCCACCACCCCGCTCGGCAAGGCCAACCCGCAGGGTGCGCCGCTGGAGTACCACATCCGGCTGCTCCAGGCGTACCGCCAGACCATGGAGGACTTCGGCCTCTCCTCGCCCCCCGGCTACGGCCCGCCCGGCGCCGGCAACGCGGTCTTCTCCGTCAGCTCCTTCATGGACAGCCTGCCGGCGGACGAGCCCGCCCAAGCGTGAGCCGGCCGGTCCCGGCGGACCGGGAGAGCGGGCGCTCTTGAGGCTGTCGAGGAGGCTGTCGAGGAGCTGCCGTCAAGCCAGTGGCGTCCCCGTCGACGAGCCTCATGGCTTGTGTGTCCGTGACTGGTGATCCAAGGACGCGCCCGAACCGCCACGGCCTCGGCGCAGTGTTCAACGAGGTGCCGGAGCTCTACGACCGGGTCCGGCCGGGATACCCCGACGAATTGTTCGCGGACCTCGGCTCCATCACCGGCATGGACGAACGGGCGTCGGTGCTGGAGGTGGGCTGCGGTACCGGTCAGGCGACGCGCTCGCCGGCAGCGCTCGGATGCTCAGTGACCGCCGCCGAGCGGGGCGCGGACATGGCCGCACTCGCTCGCCGACGGATCGCCTCCTTCCACAACGTCGAAGTCGAGACGTCGATCGGCTGGCGGCGAGCGCACGACATGCTCTGCCCCGCAGGCGGATGGCGCTCCTCGGCAACGTCGTCGTCCGACGACCGGGAGAGCCGGAGGTGTACGCCGAGACCGCCGACCTCCACGAGCGGTTCTGCCCCGGGAACCCTGACTGGGGTCATCCTCCCCTGGAGGACGACGCGCGCACCGCCGACGAGGGCTGGGGCCCGGTCGAAGATCCCAGCGGATTGTTCGGCCCAACGATCGTGCGCTGGTACCCGACCGTTCAGTGGTTCGACGGGGACGGCTTTGCCGATCACCTTCGCTCGTTGTCGCTGTACCGGAGGCTCGACCGCGACGTCCGTGAGCCCCTGCTCGACGCGATCGCCGAGCGCATCCGCACACGGATGGGTGACCGAGCACCACGCCGCTACCTGAGCGTCCTCCGTGTCGAGCTGGCCACCGCCGAATGGGTCGACTGGTACAACCACCGTCGGCTCCACGGAGAGACAGGGCACATTCCGCCCGTCGAATACGAAACCAACTTCTACACCGAACTCACGAAACCCCAGGTCACAACCACAATCTGAGATCTCTACCGAACTCGGGGCGGTTCATAGCGTCACGACCGTCTCACTGGACTTGAAATCTTCCGGTGCCCAGGCTCCAACGGCAGCTCGACCAACGTCCTCACCGGACCATCCGCGCACAGCAAGGCATCACTCAGCTCGAACAGCGCATCGCTCCGCCCGGTCAGACAGGCATGGAGCTCCGTCCGGAAGCGTGACAGTTCGCCAAACGCATCCCGTGGGATGCCGTGTTGCAGCAGACCCAGGCCGCTCTCACGTCCGGAACCCAGGCAGACCATCAGCAAGTTCGAGGACGTGTTCGACGGCAGACCATAAACGTCAGCTAAGGGGACGAACCGCTCCGCCTGTTCATGGCACCGGAGTCGGCGACGGACTGGCAGCGGTTGAGGACATGTTCACCACGGGTGCCTCCACGACAGTGGATCTGTCTTTGAGCGTGGCGAGAGATGCACTGTCGTATGCGATCTACCGCAATAGCGCCCGGGCCACGATGCCGGCGGGCACTCAGCAAAGGTGACCGGCCTGCCCCCTCCACACCGATTTCGCGTCAGCGCCACTTGGACAGCAGCCTCAAGCGCCAAGGTGTGAGCACGTAGGCGCCAAGGCCCAGAGAGAGGAGAGCAAGGCTCACGGCCAGCCCCATGGGGTGCGCACGGGCAGGCTGGATGGTGAAGTCCCACCAGAGGTGTGTGTCATCCACGCCTCCCGCACCCCAGTAGGTGAGGGCGCAGAGGGCCACGGCGGGCAGCCCCCAGGACTGCCGCCAGCCCAGAAGGCGCCCACTGAGCAGGCCAAGCCCGGTCCACCCAGGCAGCGCCACGGCCATGATCTCAAGGACCCGACCCTCGATTTCCACCGCACTGACGGAGAGGAAGAGCGCCATGCTCACCAGCCATAGCCCGGCCAGCCGCACTGCCCGGCCCCGGTGGAAACGGTTCGTCGCGCAGTCTTCCAGTTCTGCCATGGGGCTGTGGAGCGACAGCAGCGGCAGTACACCGGCGAACATGGCGAGCATCCGCCAGCTAGGGGTTGACGACGACTCGTCGCCCGCCGCAGTAGGGAGTGGGCTGGGCTCGTGCCCCAGCCACGCCACAGCGATGCCCACCAAGAGTACGGCAAGCAGTACGGCTGCCGGGCGCCGTACGCCGCAGGAGGGCGTGAAATGCCGTCCTTGGCGGCATTTCACGCCTGGGAGAGCCGGACGGCCGGTGTCGGCCGTGTCAGTCACAGTAGGTCTCCAAGACGAACTGGATGGTGTGGCGTGCCCACCGTTCCTGCTCAGCGGCCGGCTTATCCGCCATGGCCTTGCCCTTCTCTATCGCTGCCGCCTCCGGTCCGGGCACACCGCTCTCGACGTACGCAGGCTTCCCGCCGCCTGCGAGCCGCTTCTCGAGCCAGCGTTCCAGAGCCAGGACTGACTGGTCACCGGCGCGCGCGTACTTGTCCCAGCCGGCGAAGTCGTCGTCTTTGCAGGCGGCGAAAGTCTTCTCGGACATCGTGCGAGCCACACCGTCTGCCATGGCCCACTCGGATCCGCTGTCCATGTCGAAGTCACCGAGCCATTGGCCTTCCTTCCAGACCAGACCAAAGGAGTACACCTTCTCCGGTCTGGCCAACTCCTGGGGCAGGCCTTCGGCGCGTGCCAGGATCTGTTCTGCCATGGCGCGGTACTTCTCTTCCTCCGGCCACAGGCAGATCGCGGGCGGCCCCTTCACGCAGGTCATGGATTCAGGGCCTGGGCGTTTCGTGATCACGGAAGCCCCCGAGGCGTAGATAGTGCTGGCGAGCGCGAGCAACACCGCCGCAGTGGGCAGTGAGGCACGACGAACCGACTGCCGGCCCAGGGGGAGCCACAGACACGCGCCCAGCAGAACTACGGCTGCCGTGAGTCGCAACACGATGAGCGGCAGGTCGGGCTGCTCACGCGCTGGGCCGTTCACTACGACCAGGTCAGTCTTGACCGCGAGGTTGGCGATGATCCAAGTGAACGCTCCGACGAGCGGGCCCCAGCGGGCCGGCAGAAGCCGTCCGAGCAGCCAGCCCCAGCCGGTCGCGAGCACGAGTGAGGCGGCACCGAGCAGCGCGTATCCGAGGTACTGGGTGAATCCCGGTGGCCACGTACGTGCCGTGATGGTGAAGGCGACGGCCTGCCCGGCTACGTACGGCATGAGGACGATAAACAGCAAGGTGATCAACCGCGGCAGCTCGGCACGCGGTGTCGGCCGTGGCATGGCGTGCAGCGGTTCGACCACCTCGGGCCGGTCATGCGAGGCAGCGCTCCAAGCGGCGGCTCCGGCCGCGAAGATGCCCAAGTACAGGGCTGGCCCCTGCGCTACAGCTCCGGTGTCTCCCCACAGTCCGTGCCAGAAGTCGTCACGTGTGAGGACGAGCGCCACATCCAGGACGAGAAGTGCGGGGAGGAGCCAGCGAAGCGGGGTGCAACGCAGATGCAGCCAGAACGTGCTCACAGATGGCGCTCCTCTTCAGGAAGGAGCTCCATGTAGGCGCGCTCGATCTGAGTCGCGCCCGGGAAGCCATCACGGCCGAGCGCTTCCATCTCGGCTGCGCCACCGTCGAAGAGGATGCTGCCGCTGTGCAGCACGATCACTCGGTCGCAGGCGGCGGCCACATCGTCGATGAGATGGGTACTCAAGAGAACCGTGGTGTCGGTGAGTTCCGACAGGATACGGCGAAACTGAAGGCGCTGGCGCGGATCGAGGCCTACGGTCGGCTCATCCAGGAGGACCAGTCCTGGATCCCCGACGATGGCCCAGGCGATGCCAGCCCGTTGACGCATGCCACCGGAGAGCCGGGACATGCGCTCGTTGCGACGTTCCAACAGATCTACCTGGAGCAGGGCCTTCTCGACCGCCTCGCGCCGACGGTCTTTCGGTACCTCTCTCAACCATGCGCCGTACTCGACAAAGTCCTGGACCTTCATCCCCGCGTCCCAGCCGAACTTCTGTGGCAGATAGCCGATGTGCCGCCGGGCCTGCCGAGCGGCTCGCTCGCTGGTGATGGCGGTGCCGTCGAGTTCGATGGTGCCGCCGGCGGGTGGCAGTACGGTGGCCAGGGTCCGCATGAGGGTCGTCTTACCCGCGCCGTTCGGCCCGACAAGGCCAGTCACGCCGGGTGCGAGCGCCAGATTCAGATCTTTCAGTATGACTCGCGCCCGATACCCTTGGCGCAAGGCGGACAATTGAACGTACATATGGTCCTTCAGCAGTTGCGGTATACCATCGACGGGTGACCCTCCCGTCCGCAGCTGCAATGCGGACGGGAGGGTCCTTTGGATGGTGCGCCCGAGGCGTTGGTTCGGTCAGAAGTAGTAGGTTTGACCGGTCTCCACGTCAAAGGTGCAGTCCGGACCGTCATAGGTCGTGGAGTTGCCCCTGTTGCGGTACACCGTCAGTGAGTTGTCCCCTTCGACATCGCAAGGAGCGGTGGTTCTGTAGTTCCCGGTGGCGGCGGCTCCGCCGCTGCCGCACATCTGGTCGAAGTCAGTGTTGTAGTAACGACCCCAGCAGTTGTGGACCTTGTTGCTGTCCGTGTACGCCGACGCGTTGGTCACAGCCACCACCGAAGCGCCACCAGCAACCAGAAGCACTGCGACAGTTGATGCCGCGCGAGCTATGAGGCTCGTAGAATTCTTGGACATGTGTCATTCCCTTCGTCCTGCATGCGTGGAGATCGGCTTTCTCGTAGCCTTTCTCCCTGTTGAGTTGGCAGTTGTCCCGCCTGTGCGGAATCGTTCCCTTAGGCATGGACGCGCCAACCATGGACCGGAACGGATCTTGAGCCACTCTGAGCAAGCACGACAAGCACCCTCTCTCTCCGTTCGCTGAACTGGCCGATTTCAAAGCTAAGTTGGCGGATCCTCGACATGAGAGGTCATCTCATTTGGTGAGCCGGCGGTAGCAGATGAGGGTGCAGGCGATGCTGGTGAAGGCGAGGAAGTGTTCGGCCTTGCGTTCGTAGCGGCGGTGCAGACGACGGACTCGCGGCATGACGTCGGTCCGTCGGCAGCCGGTGTCGTGCGGGTGAGGCCCGGCGTTTAATCGGTGGTGCCGCGCCCTGGGGCGGGGCTAGGGTTCTGCTCAGCAGTTCCCGACGGGGGACTGTGTCGGTGCGTAGAGAAGAAGCAGGAGGTGAGGACGTTGATGACTGTCACGGTGACGGGCACGGCCCGCATTCAGGAGTTCGTCGTTCCCACCCCTGTGGTCTCCGGCTGACACCCACTCGACATCCGCGCAAAGCGCGCCGCCGGGGCCACCCTTCGAAGGGTCCCCCTTGTTCAACGCTTCGCTCAACACGCCATCACTTTCCGCCGCTCAGCAGGTCCTCGCCACCTACGGCTGGGACGCGGGCTGGGAAGCCGAGTTCGCCCCGTACGCCGCCCAGGAGCTCGTCCCCGGCCGGGTCGTACGGGTCGACCGCGGTCAGTGCGACGTCGCCACCCCCGCCGGTGTTGTCCGGGCCGACACCGAGTTCGTCGTTCCCCGTGATCCGATGAAGGTCGTGTGCACGGGGGACTGGGTCGCCGTCGACCCCGAGGGCGGTAGTCCGCGGTACGCGCGGACGATCCTGCCTCGACGGACCGCCTTCGTCCGGTCGACGTCGTCCAAGCGGTCCGAGGGCCAGGTGCTGGCCACTAACATCGATCACATCGTCATCTGTGTGTCGCTCGCGGTCGAACTCGACCTCGGGCGGATCGAACGGTTCCTCGCGCTCGCGATGTCCAGTTCGAGCGGTGAGGCACTGCTGCGTACGTCGGCGGACTCCTGGGAGTCCGGGGCGCAGCCGGTGGTCGTGCTCACCAAGGCCGACCTCGTCACCGACCCGGTGACGCTGGCGTACCTCGTCCAGGACGTGGAGACCGCCGCGCCCGGCGTCCCGGTGCTGTCGGTCAGCGCGGCGCACGGGGAGGGGCTCGATGTTCTCGCCGCCGTGGTCGCGGGCGGTACGGCGGTCCTGCTCGGGCAGTCCGGAGCGGGCAAGTCCACCCTCGCCAACGCGCTGCTCGGCGAGGACGTGATGGGCGTCCAGGCCATCCGTGACGTCGACGGCAAGGGCCGCCACACCACCACGACCCGCAACCTCCTCGCCCTGCCCGGCGGGGGAGTGCTGATCGACACCCCCGGACTGCGGGGCGTCGGCCTCTGGGACGCGGGCGACGGGGTCGGCCAGGTGTTCGCCGAGATCGAGGAGCTGGCCCGCGGATGCCGGTTCCACGACTGCGCCCACGAGAGCGAGCCGGGCTGCGCGGTCCTGGCCGCCATCGACAGCGGTGAGCTGCCGCAGCGGCGGCTGGAGAGCTACCGCAAGCTGATGCGGGAGAACCAGCGCATCGTCGCCAAGACGGACGCCCGGCTGCGGGCCGAGATCCGCAAGGAGTGGAAGCGCCGGGGCGCCGTGGGCAAGGCGGCGATGGAGGCCAAGCGGGGCGGCCTGCGATAGCCGTCACTCCAACGCCGTGTCCGATTTCCGCCAGACCGGGCCTCCGGTCTGGCGGAGACTGGAGGGCGTGACGGAGACCGCGGAGCACCAGAGTGTGCTGGACAGCAGATACGAGGCCGTACGCAGCCGGGACGCCCGGTTCGACGGCGCGTTCTTCTTCGCCGTCGAGACGACCGGCATCTACTGCCGGCCCAGCTGCCCGGCGGTGACGCCGAAACGGCACAACGTGCGGTTCTTCCCGACGGCCGCCGCCGCACAGGGCTCGGGTTTCCGGGCCTGCCGGCGGTGCCGCCCGGACGCCGTGCCGGGCTCGGCGGACTGGAACGTCCGCGCCGACGCCGTCGGCCGCGCCATGCGGCTGATCGGCGACGGGGTCGTCGACCGCGAGGGCGTCGCCGGACTGGCCGGCCGGCTCGGCTACAGCGCCCGGCAGGTGCAGCGGCAGCTCACCGCCGAGCTCGGCGCCGGCCCCGTGGCCCTGGCCCGCGCCCAGCGGGCGCACACCGCGCGCGTCCTGCTGCAGACCACCGAACTGCCGGTCACCGAGATCGCCTTCGCGGCGGGGTTCGCCAGCGTGCGGCAGTTCAACGACACGATCCGGGCCGTGTACGCGGCCACCCCGAGCGCGCTGCGCGCCGCCGCCCCGGCCCGCGACCGGGCCTCGCGCCGCGCGGCCACTCCCTCCGCCGGAATCCCGCTACGGCTCGCCCACCGGGGCCCCTACCGGGCCGGTCCCGTCTTCGACCTGCTCCAGCGGGAGGCCGTCGCGGGCGTGGAGGAGGTGAGCGGTCCGCCGGGCCGCCGCGTCTACCGGCGCACCCTGCGCCTTCCCTACGGCACCGGGATCGTCGCCGTCGACGAACGGCCCGGCACACCGCGCAGCGGCACCGGCGGCTGGCTCGACGCCCGCCTCCACCTCACCGACCTGCGCGACCTGACCACCTCCGTGCAGCGGCTGCGGCGGCTGTTCGACCTCGACGCCGACCCGTACGCCGTGGACGAACGGCTCGGCGCCGACCCCCGGCTCGCCCCGCTGGTCGCCGCCCGCCCCGGGCTGCGCTCGCCGGGCGCCGCCGACCCCGAGGAGCTCGCGGTGCGGGCCCTGGTGGGGCGCACGGAGGCCGAACGGCTGGTCCGGTGCCACGGCACGACGCTCGACGCCCCCTGCGGCGCCCTCACCCACCTCTTCCCGGAACCGGCCGTCCTCGCCGGGGCCGAGCCGGACGGCACCGTCGGCGCGCTCGCCGCCGCCCTGGCCGACGGCACCGTACGCCTGGACCCCGGTGCCGACCGGGACGACGCCGAGCGCGCACTGCTCGCCGTGCCCGGCCTGGACGCCCGTACGGCCGCCGCCGTCCGCACCCGCGCCCTCGGCGACCCGGACGTCGCCCCGCCCGGCACGGCCGTCCCCGACACCTGGCGCCCCTGGCGCTCGTACGCCCTGAACCACCTGCGCGCAGCAGGAGAGTGGGAGCAAGACCGATGACCACGTCGACGACCACCACCACCACTTCCGTGACGTACTGGAGCGAGACCGACAGCCCCGTCGGCCGGCTGCTCCTCACCGCCGGCCCGGACGGGGCGCTCACCTCCCTGTCGGTGCCGGGGCAGAAGGGCGGCCGGAGCGTCCAGGTCGGCTGGCGGCACGACACCGGGCCCTTCCGGGAGGCCGAGGAACAGCTCGCCGCCTACTTCGCCGGGGAGCTGAAGGAGTTCCGGCTGCCGCTGCGCGCCGAGGGCACCGCCTTCCGGGAGCGGGTGTGGGCCGCCCTCGACGCCGTGCCCTACGGGACGACGGCGACGTACGGCGAGATCGCCGCGCGCATCGGCGCCACCCGGCCCGCGGTACGCGCCGTCGGCGGCGCCATCGGTGCCAACCCGCTGTTGATCCTGCGGCCCTGCCACCGGGTGATCGGTGCCGACGGCTCCCTGACGGGATACGCGGGCGGTCTGGAACGCAAGACGCGGCTTCTCGCCCTGGAGGGCGCCCGGCTAGCCGGCTAGCACCGCTCCCAGCCACGCGGCGGTGATCAGCAGGCAGGCGAACAGCTCCGTCAGCAGGCTGGAGCCGCCCGCGCGCATCACCGTCCGCAGGGCCGCCAGCGCCTCGCCGTGCCGGCCGAGCCGCAGCCGTTCGGCGAGGTAGACGCCGCCCAGGAAGCCGGGGACCGCGCCGAGCACGGGGACCAGCAGGAAGCCGAGCAGGGCGCCCGCGCCCGCGTACGCCGTGACCCGGTGGGTGGCGTCGTCCGCGCGCAGCCGCCGGGGCGGCAGGGCCCAGCGCACCGCCCGGGACAGGAGCAGCACGACCGTGGCCCCCACGAAGACGGCCCAGGCGGCCGGCCGGGGGTCCTTCAGCGCCCACCACAAGACCCCGGCCCACACCAGCCACGCTCCGGGCATGCCGGGCACCAGGACGCCGCACAGCCCGAGCAGAATGACCAGGCCGGACAGCAGGAGGTCCCACGCTCCCATCAGTCCAGGGTGCCGCAGCCGGGGGCGGTCCGCAGATGTCCGGCGCCGGCATGGACCCGGTCAGCCTTTCCGGGCCACCCAGTCCCGTTCGTACGCGTGCCAGCCCAGCTGGAGCCGGGTCGTCACTCCGGCCAGCTCCATCAGGCGCTTCACCCGGCGCTGCACGGTCCTCAGGCCCAGGTCGAGCTGTTTGGCGACGCTGGCGTCGGTCAGGCCGGCCAGGAGCAGGGAGAGTATCTCCAGGTCGGTGCCGTCGGGCCCGTCCGGGCCGAGCTCCGTCACCCCGGACGTGCCGAGCCGCAGCGGGAGGGCGTCGCGCCACACCGACTCGAACAGGCCCGACAGCAGTTCCAGCAGACCGCTCGCGTGCACCACCAGCGCGGCGGGCTCCGAGGAGTGCGCGGTCAGCGGGACCAGGGCGAGCGTCCGGTCGGCGACCACCAGTTTGGTCGGCACCCGGTCCACCACCCGTACCTGTTCGTCGCGGCCCAGGGCGGCGGTCAGCTCGGTGATGCCGGTCGGCAGGTCCAGCACCGCGCGCTCGACCACCACGCGGTAGCGGACCCCGCGTCCGGTGGCCTGCTCCTCGGCGTCGTTCTCCATGCCGGTGACCGCCACCGGGTTGCCGGTGACCAGCGCGCACACCTCCTCGCTCGCCCCCAGCTGGAGCTGGAGGAAGCGCCGGGCGACCGCCGCCGCGCCGATCACGACCTCCACCAGGTCGTGCACGGCGGGCTCGGCCGCCGCCGCCCGGTACTCCTCGGCCAGCAGCGCCGCCGCCAGCTCGGCCTTCTCCAGCTCGTGCCGCTGCTGGGTGAGCAGCGCGCCCAGCGCCACCCCCGGCGGCGCGGCGACCCAACGGCCGGGCCGGGCCGGTGACTGGGCCGCCAGCCCGTTCTGCTCCAGCCTGCGCAGTACCCGCTCGGTGTCCTGCTCGCCGAGCTCCAGCCGCCGGGCCAGATCGGGCACGTCGGCCGCTCCCACGGACACCAGTGCCCGGTACGCCGACTCCTGCGTGCTCTCCAGTCCCAGCACTCCCAGCATCAGGCGCCGTCCCTCCCCAGAAGCTCACCACCGTCTACGCGGACCGGCCGTGGCGGGAAAGAGCCACGGCGCAAACCCGCCTCGGGACATCATCGCCGTACCGCGGCTCTCTCTGCCAAGGTGGCCCCGCCGGGCGGTTCTCCTGTGGGGGGTGGGCCGCTCGGCGGCTTGCCTCGCCCCACGCGTCAATCGGGAGCATGAGCCAGCAGGGGGGAAGGCCCACCGGTCCCGAGGACGACTGGTGGGGGCAGCTGTACGACGACTCCACCGGCGACACCGGCCCCACGGCGGCACCCGATTCCCTGGACGACCGCTTCGCCCCGGCGGCGGGGACGGTGGCACACCGCCCGGACCGGGACGCGGTGAACGGCACGAAACCGCCTCCGACGGCGGAGGTGCCGCTTCCGGCGGCGGCGGAAGTGCCGCCTCCAGAGGCGGAGGAACCGCTTCCGGCGGCGGCGGACCGGGGGTCCCGTGCGGTGACCGCACCCTCCGCCGGGCGAGAACCCCCTCCGACCGAAGGCCGGCCCCCCTCGGCGCGGGCGGACTGTTCCGGCTGCGCGACGGCGTCCGGCAGCACATGGAACCGCACCGCACCGCACCGCACCGCGGCGACGTCGGCGGCGAGCCCGTCGTCGGGTTCGGCTCGACGCCGGGCGGTAAGCGGAACGAGACGCCCGGGGGCGACCGGCTCACCATGGACCTCGGCATCACCGCGCCGCCCGGCCCCTACGGGGCCCGTCCGCCGGACCACCCCGCGAGCCCTTCCGCTTCCGTGCCTGCGTAGCCCGCCCGGGTGATGTGCTCCTGATGCGCACCGCGGGCCTGGCCGAGCCGCTGCTGAGCGAGCCCGAACTGGGCGAACTCCTCGCGCGGCGGTGGTCCTGCGCGGCCCCGCCCGGTCTCACGGAGTTCCTCGCCGACGGCCGCATCCGGGGCAAGGGCCACGCCGACGACCGCACGGCCGCCGCCGTAGGGGAGGCGTGACGCCGCTCGCTGTGCCATAGCTAGAGCCATGGCCAAACAGAACGTCGCGGAACAGTTCGTCGACATCCTCACCCGCGCCGGGGTCGAACGCCTCTACGGAGTCGTCGGCGACAGCCTCAACCCGGTCGTGGACGCCGTGCGCCGCCACTCCGGCATCGACTGGGTGCACGTCCGGCACGAGGAGACCGCCGCCTTCGCCGCGGGGGCGGAGGCCCAGATCACGGGGAAGCTGACCGCGTGCGCCGGCTCGTGCGGCCCCGGCAACCTCCACCTCATCAACGGGCTCTACGACGCCCACCGCTCCATGGCCCCCGTCCTCGCCCTCGCCTCGCAGATCCCGTCCAGCGAGATCGGCCTCGGGTACTTCCAGGAGACCCACCCCGACCAGCTGTTCCGCGAGTGCAGCCACTACAGCGAGCTGATCTCCAGCCCGCGGCAGATGCCACGGCTGCTCCAGACCGCGATCCAGCACGCCGTCGGCCAGGGCGGCGTCAGCGTCGTCTCCCTGCCCGGTGACATCGCCGGGGAACCCGCGCCGGAGAGGGCCGCCGAGACCGCCCTGGTCACCACGCGGCCCACGGTGCGGCCCGGCGACGAGGAGATCGACCGGCTGGTACGGCTGATCGACGACGCCGACAAGGTCACCCTGTTCTGCGGCAGCGGCACGGCGGGCGCGCACGCCGAGGTGATGGAGTTCGCCGGGAGGATCAAGTCGCCGGTGGGGCACGCGCTGCGCGGCAAGGAGTGGATCCAGTACGACAATCCGTTCGACGTCGGGATGAGTGGTCTGCTCGGCTACGGCGCCGCCTACGAGGCCACCCACGAGTGCGACCTGCTGATCCTGCTCGGCACGGACTTCCCCTACAACGCCTTCCTGCCTGACGACGTGAAGATCGCCCAGATCGACGTCCGGCCCGAGCGCCTCGGCCGGCGTTCCAAGCTGGACCTCGCGGTGTGGGGCGACGCGAAGGAGACGCTGCGCTGTCTGATCCCGCGGGTGAAGGAGAAGAAGAGCCGCCGCTTCCTCGACCGGATGCTGAAGAAGCACGCGGACGCGCTGGAGGGCGTCGTCAAGGCGTACACCCGCAAGGTCGACAAGCACGTCCCGATCCACCCCGAGTACGTGGCCGCCGTGCTGGACGAGATGGCCGACGACGACGCGGTGTTCACCGTGGACACGGGCATGTGCAACGTCTGGGCCGCCCGCTACATCTCGCCCAACGGACGCCGCCGCATCATCGGCTCGTTCTCGCACGGCTCGATGGCGAACGCGCTGCCGATGGCGATCGGCGCCCAGTTCACCGACCGGCGCCGGCAGGTCGTCTCGATGTCCGGCGACGGCGGCTTCACCATGCTGATGGGCGACTTCCTCACCCTCGTCCAGCATGACCTGCCGGTGAAGGTGGTCCTCTTCGACAACTCCTCGCTGAGCATGGTCGAGCTGGAGATGCTGGTCGCGGGCCTGCCCTCGCACGGCGTGGCCAACGTCAACCCCGACTTCGCCGCCGTCGCCGAGGCCTGCGGCGCCTTCGGGGTGCGGGTGGAGAAGCCGAAGGAACTGGCGGGGGCGCTGAAGGCCGCGTTCAAGCACAAGGGCCCGGCCCTCGTCGACGTCGTCACCGACCCCAACGCCCTGTCCATCCCGCCGAAGATCAGCGCCGACATGGTCACCGGTTTCGCCCTGTCCGCGTCGAAGATCGTGCTGGACGGCGGTGTCGGACGCATGCTGCAGATGGCCCGCTCCAACCTGCGCAACGTCCCGCGTCCGTGACCGTACGAGAGGTCACGTGGAATCGGCATGACTGTCCGGGGCCCGAACGGGCAAGGCTTCCTCAGTGAAGATGTTCGAAAAAGGGGGAAGCGACATCAGCACGCGGACGGGGGACATGAAGGGACATGCGGCACCACAACTCAGGCGACGGCTCGGTCGGGCGGACCTGCGGGCGGTGCCCGAGACCCGGCGTGCCCTGCGGGAGCTGCTGCGGCACTGGGGCGGGCCGGGACGGTCGGAGATCGCGGAGCTGCTCACCAGTGAGCTCGTGACCAACGCGCTCGTCCACACCGGCGAGGGCGCCGTCCTGACCGCCACGGTCGGGCCGCGGGCGCTGAGGGTCGAGGTGCGGGACTTCGTCGGCCGGCTGCCCCGGCCGCGGACGCCCGAACCGGAGCAGAGCACCAACGGGAGGGGGTTGATGCTGGTGCAGTCCCTCGCCGACGACTGGGGCGTGCGGCGCTGCGAGGTGGGCAAGTCGGTCTGGTTCGAACTGGACGCGGAGGCCGCCTGAGGCGCCGGGACCTCGTCCCGGCGCCTCACGCACGCCTACGCCTCACGCACCCCTAGCCGAACTGCTGCTCCAGGTCCTTCAGCTTGCGCTCCAGGGAGTCCAGGCGCGGCAGGGCCTGGGTGTCGTCCTCCGCGGTGAGGTCGACGGTGACCGGGTCGGCTCCGCCGTGCACGGGCTGCAGGGAGGGGCGCCGGCTCACGGGCAGTTGCTCCTGGGCCGGTATGGCAGGCTCCGTGGTGGCCCTCTCGGCGCCCCGCTCCAACTGCTGCACCTCGACCTCGACATCGACCTGGCGGCCGCCTCGGCCGGGGAAGCCCCGGTGGCCCCTGCTGATCGCCTTCAACCGGGCCCGCTCCAGGCGCTCCTGCTCACGCCGCCGCTGCCGGGTCTCCTCCTTCCGGCGCCGGTCGTCGCGCACCTCCTCGACCGCTTCGTCGAGGCTGCGCACACCCTCCAGGAGCATCAGCGACCAGGCGCGGTACGTCTCCCGGGGAGCCCGCAGCCAGCGGACCATGCGGATCTGCGGCAGCGGACGCGGCACCAGGCCCTGCTCGCGCAGGGCGGCACGCCGGGTCTGCTTCAGGGCGCGGTCGAACAGCACCGCCGCCGACAGGGACATGCCCGCGAAGAAGTGCGGGGCACCCGCGTGACCGATGCCGCGGGGCGCGTGCACCCAGTTGAACCAGGCCGCCGCGAACGCGAAGGTCCACACGAGTATCCGGGAGCCGAGCGCCGCGTCACCGTGGCTGGCCTCGCGCACCGCGAGCACGGAGCAGAACATCGCCGCCCCGTCGAGCCCGAACGGGACGAGGTACTGCCAGCCGCCGCTCAGGCCGAGGTTCTGCTCACCGAAGCCGACCAGACCGTGGAAGGAGAGCGCCGCGGCGACCGCGGCACAGCAGAAGAGCAGGACATAGGAGACGCTGCCGTAGACGGCCTCTTTGCGCCTGCGGCGCTCCTCCGCACGCTCCCAGGAGTCGTCCGCGCCCGCGTCCTTCCCCGGGGAACGCTTGCCGCGCGCGAGCACCGCCACCGCCGCCAGCATGCCCAGGAGCAGCACGGCGCCCGGAAGCAGCCAGTTCAGCGATATGTCGGTCAATCTCATCTGGGGTCCCTTGCCTTGGGATAGGGCGTAACGCCCGCCATGGTGGCCCAAACCCAGCGGCCGTCAGGGGGTTTCGGGGCAAGAGGCCGCCAAGGGAGGGTGAAGGGATGCCCGGGGCGGCGTTCTGCTCGAACTTCCGCATGACGGGCGGGAGTTGAGTTCGAATAAGACTACCCGTACGCGTGGTTCCATGGAAAAGTCCCGCACCGCGTGGGGGAGTTGTGCAAAGACGTCGACGATCCTAGCGGCCGGCCGGGCGGGAGAGTGCCGACGGCCCGGCTCAACCGGCCGCGGCGAGCAGCTTGTTGACGCGGTCCGCGTCGCAGGTGCGCGGGCAGGTGGCGCAGGTGTCCTCGGGGCGCAGGGTGTAGAACATGCAGCAGCTCGCCCGGTCCCGGGTGTGCAGCGGCTCGCCGTCGGGCCCCTTCAGCTCACGGAACGCGGCGTCGCCGACGTACGGCTTGGTGGCGCCCGGCAGCAGCAGCTCCAGCTCCTGGCGCGCCCGCTCCTGTTCGCCGAGCAGGTGCGCGACGTACCAGAGGCTCTCCACGACCTCGTCGGTCGCCATGCCCCACAGGGCGCGTCCGCGGCGCCGCATGCGCGGCCCGAAGCCCGCCAGCACCGGCTCCAGGTGTTCGGCGACCGCTGCCCGCACCTCGGCGCGCAGCGCCTCCTCGTCGGCGACCACGCGGGCGCCGGGCAGCGCGGCGGCCGGATCGCCGGGCAGGCAGGCGAAGCCGGCGGGCCGCGCGGCCAGCCGGCCGAGGGGGAAGCCGGCGGCGCCGCGGTCGTAGGCGACCTCGGTGGCGGGGTAGCGGGGCACCCGGCGGTGCAGGAACCACGGGACGGTGATCAGCAGGCAGGCCGGCCACGCGTACCGGTGCAGTCCGAAACTCGCCACCACGTCCGGCCGGGCCCGCTGCCCGTAGTCCCGCAGCACCTGGGCGTCGTCCCAGGCGAGGAACGCCTCCAGCTCGGCCTCGCCCGCCGCGAGCGAGCCCGCCGTGACCCACCCGCCGTCGCGCGGCACCGCCTCGCCCGCGCCCAGCTCGGTGACGCCCAGCCCCGGAAGGACCTCGGACAGGCGCGCGTAGGAGTCCGCGACGGCCGAGCGGGTGACAGGCATGCGGGACCACCGATCCACGTCAGAACAACGGGCTTGCTTGAGGTAAGCCTTACCTTACCCAAGATCGTCGGGATGTGAACTGGCGGGCCCGTGCGCTTAGGGTGCTTGACGAACAAGTGACAACCCGCCGTAATGGCCCCAAGTACCGACACGTCCCGTAGGAGGACCCGTGAAGCCGAGCACACAGGGCTCCGCCGGGACGGGGACCGCACGCGTCCGGACCGCCGCACCGGCCCGCGTCCCGGCCCAGACCGGTGCCGTCGGCAGGGACCGGGACGACCGGGGCCGCGGCGGCGCGGAACCGGTCGGGGCCGCGCGCGGCGAGCACACCCACGGCGAACCCCCGCTGTCCCCCGCACGCCCCCTCGTCCAGCGCTCCTCCGTGCGCGGGCAGATCCTCGACGCCCTGCGCTCCGCGCTGGTGGCCGGCGAACTCCGCCCCGGCGAGGTCTACTCGGCGCCGGCGCTCGGCGAGCGGTTCGGGGTCTCGGCCACGCCGGTACGGGAGGCGATGCAGCAGCTCGCCCTGGAGGGCGCCGTCGAGGTCGTCCCCAACCGCGGCTTCCGCGTCGTCGAGCGCGGCGCCCGGGAACTGGCCGAGCTCGCCGAGGTGCGCGCCCTGATCGAGGTCCCGGTGATGCTGCGCCTGGCCCGTACGGTGCCCGCCGAACGCTGGGCGGAGCTGCGCCCCCTCGCCGAGGCCACCGTCCGGGCCGCGTCGTCCGGCTGCCCGGCCGCCTACGCCGAGGCCGACCGCGCCTTCCACCGCGCGGTGCTCGCACTGGCCGGCAACGACCAGCTCGTCCGGATCGCCGGCGACCTGCACCGCCGCGCCCAGTGGCCACCGGCCGGCGCCCCCGCGGCACGGGGGCGGGCCGACCTGATCGCCGACGCGCACGAGCACACGGCGCTGCTGGACGCGCTGATCGCCGGCGACCCCGACGTGGTGCGGACCCTGGTGACGGAGCACTTCACCGGCGCGCGCTGAGCGGCGACGCCCTCCCAGGGCCGCGGACCGCGGCCCTACGACACCTCCTGCCGCTCCGAACGGCTCGCGGGCACCTTCGTGCCGGTGGTCCGGCCCTTGCGGCGCCCGGCACGGGACCCGGCGCCGCGGTCGTGCAGCTCGATGGCCAGTGGAGTGGCGGCGAACACCGAGGAATACGTGCCGACTCCCACGCCGATCAGCAGCGCGAGGGCGAAGTCGGTGAGCGAGTCGTCGGCGAGGACGGCGAGCGAGGCCAGGATGAGCACCGCGCCCATGCCCGTGTTCACCGTGCGCGGCAGGGTCTGGAGGATCGCCTGGTTGGCGAGCCGGGCGAACGGCGTCCTGCGGTCCTGCGCGAGCAGTTCCCGGACGCGGTCGAAGAGGACGACGGAGTCGTTGACCGAGTAGCCGATCACGGTCAGCAGCGCGGCCAGGAACACCCCGTCGATCGGCTTGCCCAGCCAGGCGAACACCCCGACGAGGATGACCACGTCGTGGGCGAGGGCGCTGACCGTCGCGGTACCGAACAGCCACCGGAAACGGGCGGCGAGGTACAGCAGTTGGGCGCCGAGGGCCAGGCCCAGGGCGATCAGGGCGTCCCGCCGCAGCTCCTCGCCGAGGCTCGGTCCGATCAGCTCGTCGCGGACCTTCTCCGTCTCGCCGCCCAGTTTCCCGATGGTGCTCGTGACGGTCGCGGCCTCCGCGTCGGTCAGCTCCTGGGTGCGCACCGTGAGGTCGCTGTCACCGGAGGACTGGACCACGACGCGGGAGAAGCCCGCGTCGGCGAGGGCGTCACGGGCCCGGTCGGGGTCGACCTGGGTGGCCGTGGAGTACTCGATGAGCCGTCCGCCGGTGAACTCGATGCCGAAGTCGAGGCCGCGGGCCACGATGCCGGAGCCGGCCAGGACGAGGACGACGCCGGAGGCGGCCAGCCAGCGGCGCGGCCGGCGCATCAGGAAGGGGTCGCGGCGCAGCAGGGCGTCGCGGACGGGGCCGGTGCTGGAGATGCCGGTGAGGTGGGGGCGGCGGAAGACCGACGGACGGCTCGCGGCGAACTCGGCGAGCACCCGGGTGATGACCAGGGCGCTGACCATGGAGGCGAGGACACCGATGCCCAGGGTGACGCCGAAGCCCTTCACGGGGCCGGACGCCAGGAAGAACAGCAGGGCGGCGGCGATCAGCGTGGTGACGTTGGAGTCGGCGATCGCGCTGAAGGCGCTGCGGAAACCGGTGGTCAGCGCCGAGCGCGTGCTGGGACGGCTGCGGGCGGCCTGTTCCTCGCGGGCGCGTTCGAACACGAGGACGTTGGCGTCCACCGCCATGCCGATCGCCAGCACGAAGCCGGCCAGTCCGGGCAGGGTCAGGGTCGCGCCGACCGCGGCCAGGGCGGCGTAGGAGATCAGGCCGTAGCAGAGCAGCGCCACGGTCGCGAGGGCGCCCATGAGCCGGTAGACGACGATGATGAAGAGCCCCGTGAGCGAGGTGCCGATCACGGCCGCCCAGGCGCCGGCCGAGATGGCCTCGTCGCCCAGGGTGGCGCCGATGGTGCGCTGTTCGATGGTCTCGACCGGCACGGGCAGGGCACCGCCCTTGACGAGCAGGGCCAGTTCGCGGGCCTCGGCGTCGTCGAAGGAGCCGGTGATCTGGGTGGAGCCACCGGTGATGCCCGCTCCGCAGGCCACCGACGGGTCGACCTGGGGCGAGGAGATGATCTTGTCGTCGAGCACGATGGCGACCCGGCGCTGGGGATCACCGGCCGGATGGCAGGCGGCCTGGCCCGTCACCTCGGCCCACCGGTCGCTGCCCGCGTCCTTGAAGTCCACGGTGACGTGCCATCCGGCGCCGTTCTGCTGGTCGAACCGGGCGTCGGCGCCCTCGACGTCCTGCCCGGTCAGGGTCGGAGCCTTGAGGCGCAGTGACTGACCGGACTCGTCCGGCAGGACGCGCTCGCCGTCGTCTTCACCGGTGTCCTTGCCGGTGTCCTTGCCGCCGTCCTCGGCGGTGTTCTCGCCGGTGCCCTGGCCGGCCTCCTCGGCCGGGCCGAGGACCGAGTGGACGGTGAGCTGGGCGGTGCGGCCCAGCACGGCGGCGGCCTTCTTGGGATCCTGCACGCCCGGCAGTTCGACGACGACGCGGTTCTCGCCGGAGCGCACGATGGTCGGCTCGGCGACACCGAGTGCGTCGATGCGGCCGCGCAGCACCTCCACGGTGCGGTCGGTGGCCTCCCGGTCGGCCTTGGTGGTGGCGGTGGACTTGGTCTCCAGCACGATCTGGGTGCCGCCGCGCAGATCGAGTCCGAGACGGATCGGCATGGTCAGGGCGATGGCCACGGACGCGGCCATCACGGCGAGGGCGACGAGCGCACGACCTCTCAGCGAGCGGGAGTGCGAGCGGGATCGGGGACGGGAACGTTTCAACACGGGCCTCCGGCGGGCACGCCACGGCAGCGGCCGGCGCGGCCGCGGCGGAAGAAGGTGAACGAACGGGACGCGTCAGGTGCCGCAGGACGCCGGAGGGGCCCGTCCGCGGTCGTGACTGGCGCGGCCGGGGGAGGCGGCGGGCGCGCTTCCGGGCGCCGCCGAGGTCCGCGCACGGGGTGCCGGGGCGGTGCCCGCGCCCTGCGCGGTGGTGGCCGTGGGGTGGTCGGGTGCCGTGGGGCGCTCGCCGAGGTGGTCGTGCCGGGCTCGGGCCTGGGCGGCGCAGGCGGGGGTGCAGCCGTCGTCGGCGTGGCGGTCGAAGGCCGGGTGGGGCACGGCCGTGGCGGTGCCGGCCGGGAGGGGACCGCCGCGCCCGGCGTGCGCGCCGGCTGCGGGCCACGCCGGGACGAGGGCCAGCAGGACGGCCAGCAGGACGATCAGCGGGGTGACCGGTGAGGTGACCCGCGGGGCCGCCACCCGACGGCCGGCGGGGGCGGGGGCGGTGCGGTGAGCGGGGCGCATCCACCGTCCCCTTTCGTGATGGCGTGATCGTGTGGTGGCGTGCTGGCGCGTCGGGTGGTGGCGAGGGGGAGCGGAGCCCGGGGCCCGGGCCGGGGAGTGGCGGCCGGAGCCCCGGGCGGTCGGGGGACGGACGTCAGGGCTCGATGAGACCGGCGCGGATGGCGTAGCGGGTCAGCTCCAGGCGGTCTCGCAGGCCGAGCTTCTGCAGGAGGTTCGCGCGGTGCCGCTGGACGGTCTTGATGCTGATGAAGAGCAGCTCGGCGATCTCCTTCGAGGAGTGGCCCTCGGCCACGAGCTTGAGGACCTCCTCCTCGCGGGGCGTGAGGATGTGGTCGGCGGACTCCTCGCCGTGCCGGACCCGGTCGAGGTAGTTGCGGATGAGGGCGGTGACCGCGCCGGGGTAGAGGAAGGGCTCGTCGCGCATCGCGGCCCGGCAGGCGGCGACCAGGTCGCGGTCGGCGACGGACTTCAGGACGTATCCGCAGGCCCCCGACTTCAGGGCCTGGAACAGGTACTGCTCGTTGTCGTGCATCGTCAGCATCAGGATGCGCAGGCCCGGTTTGAGCGCGGCCAGCTCGCGGGCGGCCTGGAGGCCGGTCAGCCGGGGCATCGCGATGTCCAGGACCGCGAGGTCGGCGGCGTGGGCCCGCGCCATGTCGATGGCCTCCGCGCCGTCCCCGGCCTCGGCGACCACCTCCAGATCGGGCTCCCGGTCGAGGATGAGCCGCACGCCACGGCGTACCAGGGCGTGGTCGTCGGCGAGCAGGATGCGGATCGCCGACGGAGCGGCCCCGGGCGCCTCGGACGGGGCGGACGGGGCGGACGGGGCGGACGGGGCCGGCCCGGACGTGGCGGGGCCGGACAGGGACGGGTCGGGCATGGTCAGGGCTGCTTCCTGGGGACGGGTGCGGTGAGCCGGATGCGGGTGCCGGCGCCGGGCGCCGAGGTGATGTCGAGGGCCGCCCCGACGAGCAGGGCGCGTTCGCGCATGCCGCGGATCCCGGCGCCCTCGCACGCCGCCTCGATGCCGCGACCGTCGTCGGAGACGGTGAGCGTCACCGCACCGTCGGCGCGGTCCAGGCACACCTCCAGCCGTTCGGCGTCCGCGTGCCGGGCGGCGTTCGTCAGGCTCTCCTGCGCGACGCGGTAGAGGACCAGCTCGGTCTCGGGGTCCAGGGCGGGCAGTTCGGCGTCGAAACGGCGCACCACCCTCAGCCCGGTGTGCGTGGCGAAGTCGTGCGTGAGCGAGGACAGCGCGCTGATCAGGCCGAGGTCGTCCAGGACCCCGGGCCGCAGCCTGCGCACCAGGCGGCGGACCTCGTCCAGGCTCTCCCTGGTGATCTCCTGCGCCTGCTGCAGCTCGTTGCGCAGCGGCTCGTCGGCGTCGTCCGCGGCACGCCCCAGGACCAGCAGGATCGCCGTCATGCTCTGCCCGACCTCGTCGTGCAGCTCCTGGGCGATGCGCCGCCGCTCCGCCTCCTGGGCGAGCAGCACGCGCGCGGTGCTCGTGGCGCGCTCGTGCTCCAGGCGGTCGAGCATGGCGTTGAAGGTGCGGATCAGCTCGGGCACCTCACCGCCACCGCCACCGCCGGACACCGGCAGCCGCTGGCCGGGGCGCAGCAGGTCGACGGTGGTCATCAGCTTCGTCAGCCGGTCCAGTGGGGCCAGGCCCCAGCGCAGCAGGGCGCCGTTGGCCACCAGCATGACGGCGAGGCCGCCCACCAGGATGACCGCCTCGGTCAGCAGGACCGGAACGGAGACGGTCACCGGAGCCCACAGCAGCAGTGCCGTGGCGAAGCCCAGCACCACCGCGTTGAGCCCGAAGATCCGCCAGAACAGGGACACCGGGGGGTACGCCTCCTTATACGACGTGGTTGTACGCCTCTACTGTCGGTCATCGCGCACCCCGGTCGGGAGCTGCGGCCCTTGGTCACGACCGAGCCTGCCCCCAGCCTGCCCGCGCCGCCGCGCCGGGTCGATGGGGGCCGACCCCCATTTCCGGGGGGCGGCACACCCATACGGCCGTCACGGCGGGCCGCGCAGTGGATGCCCGGCCCCCGGGCAAATGGGGCCTGCGCCCGATGGGAAACCCTGACGGGCCCGGCCAGGGTGGAGGCACGCACGACTCCGGACACTGCACGAAGGGACCCACCGTGTCGCTCGACGCCTCCCGCATCGAATCCCGCCCCGAGCGGCTGCCCGCCCACGAGGCACGCCAGCGCCTCGAACACGCGCGCAACACCCGCCTGACCCAGCTTCAGGCCCTCGACGAGAGCGCCCATGCGGAGGACGACCATCTGGTGTCCGCGCAGAAGTCCGCCATCCAACGGGTGCTCAAGGAGATCGACGAGGCCTTCGCCCGGGTCGACAACGGCACCTACGGCACCTGCCTGGGCTGCAGCAAGCCCGTGCCGGGGGAGCGTCTGGAGATCCTTCCCTACACGCGGTACTGCGTCGCCTGCCAGCGCCGCGCGGCCGCCTGACCACCGGCCGGCCAGTCGTCCTGCCCGCCCTGCCCGAGGGGTGAAGTGGTGAACCAACAGACCATCGGTGACCGTGACACGCGTCTGTCGCCCGAGGACCTCGACGCGCTCCGGGACAACCTGCACGAGCAGCGGCTGTTCCGCGAGGAGCAGTTGCGGCAGATCGCCACCGTCGCGTCCGGCGCCGACGGGCCGACGCGGCGGGGGTCCGACGCGCGGACCGAGGTCAGGGACGCACTCGCGGCCTCCGCGCGGATGGTCCTCGCCGACGTCGAGGCGGCCCTCGACCGCATGGCCGAGGGCCGTTACGGCCTGTGCCATCTGTGCCGGCGTCCCATCGACCGCGAGCGCCTGATGATCGTGCCGCAGGCCCGCTACTGCGCTCGCTGCCAGCAGGTGCGGGAGGCCGGACGATGACCGTGGTCCGCCGGCCTTGTGCCGGACTCGCCCGGCACCGGCCGTGGTCCGTGTGCCGGCGGTGCAGCGGCGTCGCCCTCGACATGGGCAGCGCCCGCACCCGTGCGTGGGTCGCCGGCCGGGGAGTGGTCCTCGACGTTCCGACCGTCACCTTTCCCGGGGCCGGCGCGGTCCACCCCATCCAGCGCGGCTCCATCGTCGACACCGAGGGGACGGCGCGGATGCTGGACCGGCTGCTCGGTCACCGCCTGCCCCGCTTCGCCCGTCCCCTGGTCGTGGTGACCGCGCCGGTGCTGGACGGGTTCGCCTACCGGACCGAGGCCCGTGCGGCCGTGGAGGTGCTGCGCCCGCGCAGTGTGCTGACCGTGCCCAGCGCGCGGGCCGTGGCGCTGGCGGTGGGCGCGGACCTGTCCCGGCCGTTGCTCGTGGTGGACATCGGGGCGCACCTCACCGAGGTGGTGCTGCTGGTGGACGGTGCCGTCTTCGACGCGCGCCGCACCGCGCTTGGCACGGGGGACATCGACGACGCCACCCCGTCCTCGGAGATCGGCGACGCGGTGGCCGACATGACGACCTCGATGCTGCGGCAGGACCGTACGTCCCTCACCGTCGACGCCCTGGGCAGGGGCCCGCTGCTGGCGGGCGGGGGTGCGCTGCGTCCGGAGATCACCTGCCACCTCACCGGCAGGCTGCACGTGCCCCTGCGGGCGGTGCCGGCCCCGCACACGGCCGCCGTCCGCGGCGCCGCCAAGCTGCTGCGGGCCGCGCACTGCCACCCGTCGACCACGGGCACGGACCCGCCGGGCCGGTACCCGTACTGACATCGACGCCGTCCGCTCCGTCGACGACGGCGGCCTCGCCCCTGCCCGCGTCCGCATCCGGCGAGACCTCCCCCGGGGGCCCCGGCACGAGCCGGTCGTCTCCGCCGCGGTGGCCGGCCCATGCCGGCCGGGCACCAACCGCCGGGTGCCACAGCCCTCGCCGGACAGGGGCGGGGACGCCACCGGTGCGGTCGGTGTGGGCGGGCGCGGGGGCGTTGAGGGCCGCGCCGAGCGCCGGAGGTCCTGCGGTGGGGGCGGCGCGGGTCGTCCCCACCGCCGCGCACGCGTCCCCGTCTCCGCTCCCGCTGGCCGGATCCCCGGAAGGAGTATCACCGTGGCCGGTGACATACCGCGAACACAGCCACCGCCCCCCGATCCCGATCCCGGTGGGCACCACCCCCACCTGCTGTTCTGGCGATGGCGGCGCAACCCCCTGCGGCGCCGCACCGACCGGCTGCACGCCTGGGTCGTCCTCGGGCTCCTGCTCGCGGTGCCGGCGGCGGCCACGGCGGCGATGTTCGCGGCCGGTGACGCCGCCCACCGCCACTACCGCGGCGCGGCCGAGCACGAGGCCAGGACCAGGGACCACCGCACCGCGATCCTCGTCCACGACGCCCCGCGCCATCCGGAACCCGGCTCGGACGAGGCGAAGAAGACCCGATACCCGGTCGAGGTCCGCTTCACCGGCCCGGGCGGAGAGACCCGGACCGGGAAGACGGACGTCGAGCCGGGGCTGCCCGCGGACAGCACCGTCCTGGTGTGGGTCGACTCGACGGGGGAGATCACCGAGCCACCGCTGACCGCGGAGCAGATCCGCAGCCGCACGATGGGCTGGGCGATCCTCGCCTTCCTGGGCGTCGTCCTCATGGGTATGGCCGCCCACGGGATCACCGGGCTGGTGCTCCACCGCCGCAACCTCGCCCAGTGGGACGCGGCCTGGGCCGCCGCGGCGGCGCGGTGGAGCAGGTTGCCGTGACGGTGGCCGGGGGTGGCCGGTGTGTCTCGGTGGCGGCTGTCGTGGCGGTCGTGGTCGCGGGGTCCGTGGTGGCTGTGGTGTCGCGGTCCGGCCGGGTGGGACGCGGGCTGGGTCGCCGCGGCGGCGCGGTGGAGCACGTCGCCGTGACGGCGGCCGGGGTGGGACCGTCGGTGTGCCCCGGCTGACGGGGTGCCGGCCCGGGGGCGTCACGCCGGCCGGCCGTCACGCCGTCGCCGCGCCCGCCGCCGGTGGGGCCAGTTGCCGGGCCAGCCACGTCGGCACGCCGCCGAGCAGCCGGAACAGTCGCCGCGCCTCCTCCCGCAGCCGGGACGCCTCCGGCTCCGACTCCGCGTCGGCGAGCGACGCCAGCGCCGGTGCCGTACCGACGAGGTAACCCAGCTCCTCGCGGATGCGCAGCGACTCGGCGAAGCCGTGCCGTGCCTCGGCCAGCTCCCCTTCCCGCAGGGCGAGTCCGGCCAGATGCCGCCACGTGAAGGACTGGAGCAGCGGATCGGCGTGCGCGGTGGCCCCGGCGTGGGCGCGCCGGTACGCCGCGCGGGCGGCCTGGGGGGACCGGGTCAGGTTCTCCGCGAGCAGCCCGCGCCGGAAGTCCAGCAGCGCCCGCCCCCTGCCCCCCGGCGGGATCAGCGCCGCCGCCCGGCCCAGCGCGGCCCGCGCCTCGTCGGACCGGTCGCGCACCCGGTGCACGGTGGCGGCGTAGGCCAGCTGCCCGCGTTCACAGGCGGCGGCCCCGCGCTCGTCGTCGCTGTGGGCCAGCGCCTCGGCGGTGCGCAGCGCGTCCTCGGCGTCCGCCCAGCCCTGCTCGGTGTACAGGCACCGCTCCACGAGCAGCGCCGTCCGCTGCAACGCGGCCGCCGCGGTGACCGGCTCCAGCAGGGCCGCCGCGTCGGCCCAGCAGGCGCGCGAGCGCAACCGCCACACGGCGGTCTGGAGCGGATCGTCACCTTCGGTCGTTCCCCAACCAGAACCAGCCATGGCGGAATGCGCCACGTCGCCCTCCCCTTAGCACGCCGTCGAGCTCACGAGTGGTGGGCGCATCTCAGCATGGATCCGGCAGCCCGGCCAAGAGGATGGGTGAAAAATTTCACAAAGTCGTGGGACTTCGCGCTCCCGAGGTTTGGGGCCGCCCCGGGCTTCCCGCGCGGCCCTGCGCGCGCCCCGCGGCTCAGCTCATCCGCAGCGCCAGGAAGAAGTCCAGCTTGTCCTCCAGGCGCGACAGGTCGCGGCCCGTCAGCTGCTCGATCCGCCCGACCCGGTAGCGCAACGTGTTGACGTGCAGGTGGAGCCGGGTCGCGCAGCGCGTCCAGGAACCGTCGCAGTCGAGGAAGGCCTCCAGCGTCGGGATCAGCTCGGCGCGGTGGCGGCGGTCGTAGTCCCGCAGCGGGTCCAGCAGCCGGGCGGTGAAGGCGCGGCGGACGTCGTCGGGGACGAAGGGGAGGAGCAGGACGTGCGAGGCCAGTTCCTGGTGGCCGGCCGCGCAGACCCGGCCGGGGCGTGCCGCGGCCACGCGCCGCGCGTGGCGGGCCTCCTCCAGGGCGCCCCGCAGCCCCTCCGCCGAGTGCACGGCCGCGCTGAAGCCCAGCGTGACCCGTCCGTCGCCGTCCAGCCCGGCCGACAGCGGCTCCCGTACGGACTCCAGCAGCACCTCCGCGAGGATGCCGGTCTCGGAGCCGTCGTGCTCGCTGGAGACCGCCGGCAGCGGCACGAGGGCGACGGCCTCGCCCCCGGTGTGCGCCACCGCGATGCGGTCGGAGTGGTCGGGGCCCGTGGCGAGGGGGTCGACGAGGATCTCCTCCAGCAGGCTCTGAGCGACCGGTCCGGTCTCCGCCGCGTCGTCCTCCCACTCGACGCGGGCGACCACGACCTGCCAGTGCGGGGCCGCGCCGAGCCCGGGCAGCAGCACCGGCGCCGCGACCCGCAGCCGGGCGGCGATCTCGGCGGGCGCGGCACCCGTCTGCACCAGCTCCAGCACCTCCTGGGCGAGCCGCCGCCGCACCGTGCGCGCCGCGTCCCGCCGGTCCCGCTCGACGGCGATCAGCTGGGTGACCCCGTACAGCAGGTCCAGCCGCTCCTCGGCCCAGTCCCCGGCGTCGGCCTCCACGACCAGCAGCCAGTCGGACAGCACCGTCTCGCGCACGTCCCGTCCGGTGCCCGAGGCACGCGGGTCGCGCGCCTCCCCGGCCGCCGCCGGGAGCTGCCCCCAGCCGCGCACCGGGAAGAGGCTGTACGCCGTACCGCCCAGGTGCACCCGGTGCGGCGCACGCCGGCCCGCGCGGGTGGCCGCGAGATGCTCCGCCGCCAGCTTCGCGCACACCTCGGCGGAGAGCGCGGGGCCCGCGGACTTCGGGCCGGCGACCGGCCGGCCGGTCGGGGAGAGCACCCACGCCCGCAGGTCCAGGTCGGAGCCGAGCAGATCCAGGACCACGTCGGGGCCGCCACCCGCCGGGCCGGAGGTCATCATCCGGCGGTGCCGGTCCACCACGGCCGCGAGGTCCCCGGCCCGCTCGCCGGACACCTGGCGGACCACGTGCTCGGTGATGGTCGCGAAGGCCACCGACTCGTTCACCGCGAACAGCGGCAGACGGTGCCGCGCGCACGCCTGTATCAGGTCGTCCGGCACGTCCCCCAGCTCCGCCTCGCCGGCGCCGAGCGCGGCCACCCCGGCCTGGACGAGGATCCGGACGAACGGATCCGAGTCGGCGGCGTCCCGGCGCCAGGCCAGCCCGGTGAGCACCAGCTCGCCACCCGAGAGGTAGCGGCTGGGGTCCCGCAGGTCGGTGGTCATCACGCCCCGGACGGAGCGGTCCAGCTCGTCCGCGCCGCCGAGCAGCTTGAGGCCCAGCGCGTCGGTGTCCAGCAGTGCGCGCAGCCGCATTCTCGTCGCCGCCGTTCTTGTCTCGAAGTGTTCCAGCTCACGCGGCCGTGTCGCGCGATGTCCGGAGGAACCAGAGGAAAACAAGGAGGTTCCTGAGGGCCTCCGTTCATACGAATCTACAAGATGCCTGCCCTGGCCAGCCAACTCCTTCATGGTTTCTGCGACTGACCCCGCTGGAGCAACGGGCGGTGTACTGAGCCCACTGCGCGTGAACAGCACATGAACGAGCCGGGCCCGCCGCACACGGATTGGCTCAATCTGTACGCCCCTCCAGACGAAGAAGAGAGCCGGTCATGGACTTCCTTCGCCCCGCCAGCTGGGAGGAGGCGCTCGCCGCGAAGGCCGAGCACCCCACCGCTGTGCCGATCGCGGGTGGCACCGACGTGATGGTCGAGATCAACTTCGACCACCGCCGACCCGAGTACCTCATGGACCTGAACCGCATCGGCGACCTCGGCGAGTGGGAGGCGGGCGAGGACTCCGTACGGCTCGGCGCCTCCGTGCCCTACACCAGGATCATGGAGAACCTGCGCACCGAGCT
Source organism: Streptomyces sp. AC627_RSS907 (assembly GCF_019049165.1). Lineage (NCBI taxonomy): Bacteria > Bacillati > Actinomycetota > Actinomycetes > Kitasatosporales > Streptomycetaceae > Streptomyces > Streptomyces sp. AC627_RSS907. The sequence continues at coordinate 20,369 of NZ_JAGMUE010000049.1, read as the reverse complement.
GCCGGGTCTCGCCCTCGCCTCGCACACGGTCGCCTCCCCGCAGATCCGCAACCGCGGCGGCGTGGGCGGGAACCTCGGCACCGCCTCCCCGGCCGGCGACGCCCACCCGGCGCTGCTCGCCGCCGGAGCCGAGGTCGAGGTCGAGTCGGTGCGCGGCGCCCGCCGCATCCCGATCGACGCCTTCTACACCGGCGTGAAGCGCAACGCGCTCGCGCCCGACGAACTGATCCGCGCCGTGCACGTCAAGAAGGCCGACGGGCCGCAGCAGTTCTCGAAGGTCGGCACCCGCAACGCCATGGTCATCGCCGTGTGCGCCTTCGGCCTCGCCCTGCACCCCGCGACCCGCACGGTCCGCACCGGCATCGGCTCGGCGGCGCCCACCCCCGTCCGCGCCAGGGCCGCCGAGGAGTTCCTGAACGCGGCGCTCGACGAGGGCGGCTTCTGGGACAACGGGAAGATCATCCCCCCGTCGGCCGTCAAGCAGTTCGCCCAGCTGTGCTCCGCCGCCTGCAACCCGATCGACGACGTCCGGGGCACCGCGAGCTACCGCCGCCACGCGGTCGGCGTCATGGCCCGCCGGACGCTCACCTGGACCTGGGAGTCGTACCGCGGCGCCCGCCACACCACGGAGGGAGCCGCGTAATGCGCGTCAACTTCACTGTCAACGGTCGTCCGCAGGAAGCCGACGACGTGTGGGAGGGCGAGTCCCTGCTGTACGTGCTGCGCGAGCGGCTCGGCCTGCCCGGCTCCAAGAACGCCTGCGAGCAGGGCGAGTGCGGCTCCTGCACGGTCCGCCTGGACGGCGTTCCGGTGTGCGCCTGCCTGGTCGCGGCCGGCCAGGCGCAGGGCCGCGAGGTCGTCACGGTCGAGGGCCTGGCGGACTTCGCCAGGGAGCGCTCCCGCAGGACGGGCACCCGCGCAGGCACCTCGCCGGACGAGGCCGAGGGGCGGCGGGCCACGGGACGACAGCCCGGGGGCGCCGACTCGCAGACCGGCGAGGGCGCCGAACTCGCCCCCGTCCAGCAGGCGTTCATCGACGCCGGCGCCGTCCAGTGCGGCTTCTGCACGCCGGGCCTGCTGGTCGCCGCCGACGAGATGCTGGAGCGCAACCCGAACCCGAGCGACGCGGACATCCGCGAGGCCCTGTCGGGCAACCTGTGCCGCTGCACGGGCTACGAGAAGATCATGGACGCGGTCCGCCTGGCGGCCGCCCGCCAGTCCGAGGGGGTCTGAGCATGGCAGCCAACGGCGCACCCACCAGAATCACCCAGGGCTCCCGGACCAAGGGCGGCATCGGCGAGTCCACGCTCCGCCCGGACGGCACCCTGAAGGTCACCGGTGAGTTCGCGTACTCGTCCGACATGTGGCACGAGGACATGCTCTGGGGCCAGATCCTGCGCTCCCCGGTCGCGCACGCCGAGATCGTCTCCATCGACACCGGCGAGGCGCTGGCGACACCGGGCGTGTACGCCGTCATGACCTACGACGACCTGCCCACCGAGGTGCGCACCTACGGCCTGGAGATCCGGGACACCCCGGTCCTCGCCCACGGCAAGGTCCGCCACCACGGCGAGCCGGTCGCCATCGTCGCCGCCGACCACCCCGAGACCGCGCGCCGCGCCGCCGCCAAGATCAAGGTGGAGTACCGGGAGCTGCCCGTCATCACCGACGAGGCCTCCGCGACCGCCCCCGACGCGATCCTCGTCCACGAGAACCGCGCCGACCACCACATCGCCCACGTCCCGCACCCGAACATCGTCCACCGCCAGCCGATCGTCCGCGGCGACGCGGACGAGGCCGCCGGGCGCGCGGACGTCATCGTCAAGGGCGACTACTACTTCGGCATGCAGGACCAGGCCTTCCTCGGCCCCGAGTCCGGCCTCGCGGTGCCGGCCGAGGACGGCGGCGTCGACCTGTACATCGCCACCCAGTGGCTCCACTCCGACCTGCGCCAGATCGCGCCCGTGCTCGGCCTGCCCGAGGACAAGGTGCGCATGACGCTCTCCGGCGTCGGCGGCGCGTTCGGCGGGCGCGAGGACCTGTCGATGCAGATCCACGCCTGCCTGCTGGCCCTGCGCACCGGCAAGCCGGTGAAGATCGTCTACAACCGCTTCGAGTCCTTCTTCGGCCACGTCCACCGCCACCCGGCCCGGCTGCACTACGAGCACGGCGCCACCAAGGACGGCAGGCTCACCCACCTGAAGTGCCGGATCGTCCTGGACGGCGGCGCCTACGCCTCCGCCTCCCCGGCGGTCGTCGGCAACGCCTCCTCGCTCGCCGTCGGCCCGTACGTGGTCGACGACGTGGACATCGAGGCCATCGCCCTCTACTCCAACAACCCGCCCTGCGGGGCGATGCGCGGCTTCGGCGCGGTCCAGGCGTGCTTCGCCTACGAGGCGCAGATGGACAAGGTGGCGGCGGAACTCGGCATGGACCCGGTGGAGTTCCGCCGGATCAACGCCATGGAGCAGGGCACGATCATGCCCACCGGCCAGCCCGTCGACTCCCCGGCACCGGTCGCCGAACTCCTGCGCCGCGTCAAGGCGATGCCCATGCCGCCCGAGCGCCAGTGGGAGTCCAGCGAGGGCGCCGACGTACGGCAGCTGCCCGGCGGCCTGTCCAACACCACGCACGGCGAGGGAGTCGTCCGCGGGGTCGGGTACGCGGTCGGCATCAAGAACGTCGGCTTCTCCGAGGGCTTCGACGACTACTCCACCGCCAGGGTCCGCATGGAGGTCGTCGGCGGCGAGCCCGTGGCCACCGTGCACACCGCCATGGCGGAGGTCGGCCAGGGCGGCGTCACCGTCCACGCGCAGATCGCCCGCACCGAGCTGGGTGTCACGCAGGTCACCATCCACCCGGCGGACACCCAGGTGGGCTCGGCCGGCTCCACCTCGGCCTCCCGGCAGACGTACGTCACCGGCGGCGCCGTGAAGAACGCCTGCGAGCTGGTGCGCGAGAAGGTCCTGGAGATCGGGCGCCGCAAGTTCGGCTCCCACCACCCGGCATGGGCGACGGCCGAACTCCTCCTGGAGGGCGGCAAGGTCGTCACCGACGGCGGCGAGGTCCTCTCCGACCTGGTGGACGTCCTCGGGGACGAGGCCGTCGAGGCCGAGGAGGAGTGGCGGCACCGGCCGACCGAGGCCTTCGACCTGCGCACCGGCCAGGGCAACGGCCACGTCCAGTACTCCTTCGCCGCGCACCGCGCCGTCGTCGAGGTCGACACCGAGCTGGGCCTGGTCAAGGTCGTCGAACTGGCCTGCGCGCAGGACGTCGGCAAGGCGCTCAACCCGCTCTCCGTCGTCGGGCAGATCCAGGGCGGCACCACCCAGGGGCTGGGCATCGCCGTCATGGAGGAGATCGTCGTCGACCCGAAGACGGCGAAGGTCCAGAACCCCTCCTTCACGGACTACCTGCTCCCCACCATCCTCGACACGCCGACCATCCCGGTCGACGTGCTCGAACTCGCCGACGAACACGCCCCGTACGGGCTGCGCGGCATCGGCGAGGCACCCACCCTGTCGTCGACACCGGCGGTCCTCGCGGCCATCCGGAACGCGACCGGGCTGACGCTCGACCGCACGCCGGTACGGCCGGAGCACCTGACCGGCACGGCATGACCAGGGGGTGTCGTCCGGACCAGGCCGACTCCGGCAACGCCGCGGTCCCGCGCACCAGGCCGCGCGGCCCCGGCAGGATCCGGACGGCACACCCTGGCCCTCCGGGCGGCGCACGGAACGCCACGCACTCCGCGCCGCCCGGAGCGCACCCCGGGTCCCGCACCGCTCGCGGGCCCCGACGTTCCACCACCCCCGCGTCCGCCTCGGGCCGTCCCCCGGGTCGTACACATCCCAAAACCCGCGGCCGCCCCGGCGGTCGACACGGGTGCCCCTTTGAACCTTGGGAGAGACGGCCCCATGACCCAGCAGTCAGTGGAGCCCGAGACCACCGCCGAGGACGCGGGCGCGGGTTCCCGCGTCCCCGCCGGCCGGTCCTGGCTCGACCGGTACTTCCACATCACCCACCGAGGATCCACGGTCGCGCGCGAGGTGCGCGGCGGCACCACCACCTTCATGGCGATGGCGTACATCGTCCTGCTCAACCCCGTCATCCTGTCCGGCAAGGACGCCGCGGGGGACACCCTGGGCCAGAAGGCCCTGATCACGGCGACGGCACTCGCCGCGGCGGTCACCACGCTCCTGATGGGGTTCGTCGGCAAGGTGCCGCTCGCCCTGGCCGCCGGTCTCTCGGTGTCCGGGGTGATCGCCGGCCAGGTCGTGCCCCAGATGACCTGGCCGCAGGCGATGGGCATGTGCGTGATGTACGGGGTGGTGATCATGCTGCTGGTGGTCACCGGGCTCCGCGAGATGATCATGAACGCGATCCCGCTCGCCCTCAAGCACGGCATCACCATGGGCATCGGCCTGTTCATCGCCATCATCGGCCTGGTGAAGGGGGGTTTCGTCCACCAGGGCGAGGCGACCCCGCTCACCCTCGGCCCCGCCGGTGAACTCGCGGGCTGGCCCGTCCTGCTCTTCGCGGGCACCCTGCTCCTGGTCTTCATGCTCCAGGCGCGCGGCACCCCCGGCGCGATCCTGATCGGCATCATCGCCGGCACGATCGTCGCCTCCCTGCTGAACGCCACCGGGGTCATCGACCCCGAGCAGTGGGCCAACGGCGCTCCGGAGCTGCACGGCAGCGCCGTCTCCATGCCCGACTTCTCGCTCTTCGGCGACCTGGAGTTCGGCGGCTGGGGCGAGGTGGGCGCGATGACGGTCGGCATGATCGTCTTCACGCTGGTGCTGGCCGGGTTCTTCGACGCGATGGCCACCATCATCGGCGTCGGCACGGAGGCGAAGCTCGCCGACGACAAGGGCCGGATGCCGGGTCTGTCGAAGGCGCTGTTCGTCGACGGCGCGGGCGGTGCCATCGGCGGTGTGGCGGGCGGCTCCGGGCAGACGGTCTTCGTCGAGTCCGCGACCGGCGTCGGGGAAGGCGCCCGCACCGGGCTCGCCTCGGTCGTCACCGGCCTGTTCTTCGCGGCCTGCCTCTTCTTCACGCCGATCACCGCGATCGTGCCGCAGGAGGTCGCCTCCGCCGCGCTGGTCGTCATCGGAGCGATGATGATGACGAACGCCCGGCACGTGGACTGGGTCGACCGGGCCACCGCGATCCCGGTCTTCCTGACCGTCGTCCTGATGCCGTTCACGTACTCCATCACGGCGGGTGTCGCCGCCGGCGTCATCTCCCACGTCGCCATCAAGGCGGCCCAGGGCAAGGCCCGGGAGACCGGCGCGTTCATGTGGGCCCTGACGGCGGTCTTCCTCGTCTACTTCGCCCTCAACCCGATCGAGAGCTGGCTGGGCGTGCACTAGCCGCCGCCGCGGGAACCCCTTCCGTATCACCGCTGTGTAAGGAGACCGACAGATGCTGGACATCGCCGAAGAGCTGCACCGGTGGGTCGAGCAGGGACGTGACGTGGCCGTCGCCACCGTCGTGGCCGTCAGCGGCAGCGCGCCCCGCCGGCCCGGCGCCGCCCTCGCGGTGGACGCCGGGGGCACGGCGATCGGCTCGGTGTCCGGCGGCTGTGTGGAAGGGGCCGTGTACGAGCTGTGCCGGCAGGCGCTCCAGGACGGCGAAACCGTCCTGGAGCGCTTCGGCTACAGCGACGAGGACGCCTTCGCCGTCGGCCTGACCTGCGGCGGCGTCATCGACATCCTCGTCACACCGGTACGGGCGGACGACCCCGCCCGCCCGGTCCTCGCCGCCGCGCTCGCCGCCGCCGCACGAGGCGAGCCGGCGGCGGTGGCGCGGATCGTGCGCGGGCCGGCGGAGCTGGCCGGGCGCGTGCTCGTCGTCCGCCCGGACGGCTCCCGCACCGGCGGCTTCGGCGCCCACCCCGAACTGGACCGCACGGTGGCCGCCGAGGCGGGCGCCTTCCTGGACGCCGGACGCACGGGCACCCTGGAGATCGGAGAGCGGGGTTCGCGCTGCGGAGCACCGCTCACCCTGCTGGTCGAGTCCTCGGTCCCGCCACCCCGCATGATCGTCTTCGGTGCCGTCGACTTCGCGGCGGCGCTGGTCCGCGTCGGCAAGTTCCTCGGCCACCACGTGACGGTGTGCGACGCGCGCCCCGTCTTCGCGACGAAGGCCCGCTTCCCGGAGGCGGACGAGATCGTCGTGGAGTGGCCGCACGAGTACCTGGCGCGTACCACCGTGGACGCCCGTACGGTGCTGTGCGTCCTGACCCACGACGCCAAGTTCGACGTACCGCTCCTCGAGCTCGCCCTGCGCCTGCCGGTCGCGTACGTCGGCGCGATGGGCTCGCGCCGCACCCACCTGGACCGCGACGCGCGCCTGCGCGAGGCCGGCGTCAGCGACCTGGAGCTGAGCCGCCTCAGGTCGCCCATCGGCCTGGACCTCGGCGCCCGCACGCCGGAGGAGACGGCCTTGTCCATCGCGGCCGAGATCGTCGCGGCCCGCCGGGGCGGCACGGGAGCCTCCCTGACCGGCGCCCACACCCCGATCCACCACGACGGGCCGCCGGCCCCGGCCGGCCGCGTCCCCAACCTCACAGGGCAATACACCTAGCCCCGGCCCGACCCCCTTCCGGACAGGGAGACGTCCGCGACCACCGGCCGGTGGTCCGAGGCCACGGCCTCCTCCGGCACCGAGGCGCGGTGCACCCGCACGCCCTGGCCCACGGCCACGTAGTCGATCCGTTTCACGGGTGCCGCGGCCGGGAACGTGCCGCCGGTACCCGCTCCGGCGTCGCGCAACTCCGCCCACAGAGGCTGGAGTTCGGGTGCCGAGGGCTCGGCGTTGAAGTCACCGAGCAGTACCTGCCGCGCCCCGGGCCGGGCCGCCCGCTCCCGCGCCATGATCCGCCGGGTGTCGGCGACCTGCGCCACCCGGACCGCCGGGTCCGACCGGTAGTCGAGGTGTGTCACGAACACCTGCACCGGCACTCCGCGCACCTTGAGCGTCACCTCGCCGAACCCGGGCGCGGGTGCGGGCACCGGGTTCTCGTCCTGCGTGGACAGGCGCGTGATCTCGTGGTTCGCCGCGGAGCGGATCGGGAAGCGGGACAGCACCGCCACGCCGTACTCGCGGCGCGGGCTCCCCGCCTCGGCGGGGTCGAGGCTGTAGATCGGCGCGAACGACATCCGCATCCCGAGGCGCCGCGCCAGCTCCCGGGCGACGTCGAGCCCCTGACTGCGCGGTCCCCAGTGCACGTCGACCTCCTGGAGGCCGATCACGTCCGCGTCGAGGGCGCGCAGCGCGGCGGCCTGCCGGTCGAGGTCGAAGACGCCGTCCGACCCGGTTCCGGCGTGGATGTTGTAGGTGGCGACGCGCAGCGGCACCGAGGGCCCCCGGGCCGCGGTGGCGGGCGGCGCCGCCACGGCCAGGCCCAACACGGCACCGGCGACGGACAGTTGCATGAAGGTGCGCGCTCTCACAGACATGCCGGCACGGTACGCGGGAAACGTCCGTCGCGAGGCGTACGGCGCCGTCCCGTCCGCGACGTGTACCTCGTCGGCAATCCGTCGTTCACGGGCGGCGCAGGAGGTGGTTGACCGCGCGGCCGAAGACGTACCGTCCCGCGCGGCCGAGAACGCGGTCGAGAGGGGACGGGAGGAGACGGACGCTCAGTTCCTCGTGCCACAGGACGCGGGCCCGGCCGCCGGGGCCCGGACGGACCTCGATCTCGGCCCAGCCCCGGACCAGCCGGCCGCGCTTCTCCAGCCGGCACCGGCCGGGGGTGTCGTCCAGCGGTGGCTGCCAGACGGTCACCTCCATCGTGTCGGCGAAGGCGAGCGGACCTGCCCCCGTGCGGGCCACGATCACCGTGCCCCGGCCGGTGGGCGGGGGCGTCACGACGTCGACCCGGGTCAGCGGCACCGCGTCACCGTGGCGCTGCCACCGGGTGAGCCGGCGCCAGGCCTCGTCCGGCGGGATCGGAGCGGTGCGTTCGAGCGAGAAGACGGCCACGCCACGATCGTAGGGAATCGCGGACCGGGAACCGACCGGTGGCGCGCGCCCCGCTCCGCGGCGCCGGCGCGATCCGAACGGCGGGCCCTAGCGGTAGACCTTGCCCGGCTCGGCCTTGCCGGGGGCGAGCAGCTGGGACACCGTGACGAAGACGTAGCCCCGCGACTTGAGCGCGTCGACGATCCCGGGCACGGCGGGCACGGTGCCGTCGTAGAGGTCGTGCAGCAGGATGATGCCGTCCCGGGACGACTGGTCCAGGACCCGCTTCGTGATCAGGTCGGAGTCGTTGGTCTTGTAGTCCTTGGCGGTCACGCTCCACAGCACCTCCGCCAGGCCCAGCTCGCGGGAGATCTCGTGCACCGTGTCGTCCGTGCGGCCCTGCGGCGGGCGCATCAGGGTGGGGCGCTGCCCGGTCAGGCGCTCTATCTCCTTGTTGGGGCGTTCCAGCTCCTCACGTATCTCGTCCGGTTCGGCGTCCGTGAGTATCTTGTGCGTCCAGGTGTGGTTGGCCAGCTCGTGGCCCTCGTCGGCCATGCGCTTGACCAGCTCGGGATAGGTGTCGATGTGCCGCTTGCCGAGCAGGAAGAACGTCGCCGGGGCCTGCTTCTCCTTGAGTATGTCGAGCAGCCGGGCGGAGTGCTCGCTCGGCCCGGCGTCGAAGGTCAGCGCGATGCACTTGGCCTTGCGGCAGTCGACGGTGCCGAAGCCGGCCCGTGCCTGGGCGCCCGCCGCGGCACGGACGGAGCTGGGAGCGGTCGTCTCCAGCTTCGTGCAGCCACTCAGGGCCAGGGCCAGCGAAGCCGCGGCCGCGATCGTCGCGGACGCGCGCAACCTGATCCCCGTTTTTGTCATCTTCCTGGTCAGCGAAGGCATGCGAGGACTATACATTTGAGGTATAGACGCGATTTATGGGCCCCCTCGCATGCACGTTCGAGGTAGTGGGGACCTTCGCCGGGTTACTCAGCCGACACGCAAGTGACGGTGACAGTGAGGAGAACCCCGTGAGCGAGAGCCCCGTGGGCGACAGCCCCGTGAGCGGACGCGCCTGGCGCCGGGCACTGGTGACCGGCGGAGCGGGATTCGTGGGATCCCACCTGTGCGGCCGGCTGCTCGCCGCCGGCACCGACGTCGTCTGCCTCGACAACCTGGCCACCGGCTCCCGGAGCAACGTGGCCGACCTGGAACGCCGGCGCGGCTTCCGCTTCGTGAGGGCCGACGCCACCGACCCGGCGGCCCTGCGCGGACTGCCCGGCCGGTTCGACCTGGTGCTGCACTTCGCCTGCCCGGCCTCGCCCGCCGACTACCTCCGGCTGCCCCTGGAGACCCTCGACGTCGGCAGCACCGGCACCCGCAACGCCCTGGACCGGGCCCGCGCCGACGGCGCCCGCTTCCTGCTCGCCTCCACCTCCGAGGTCTACGGCGACCCGCTGGAACACCCGCAGCGCGAGAGCTACTGGGGCAACGTCAACCCGATCGGCCCGCGCAGCGTCTACGACGAGTCCAAGCGCTTCGCCGAGGCCCTGGTCACCGCCCACCGCCAGGTGCACGGCACCGACGCCGCCATCGTCCGCATCTTCAACACCTACGGCCCGCGCATGCGCACCGGGGACGGCCGCGCCGTGCCCACCTTCATCGCCCAGGCCCTCGACGGCATGCCGCTCACCGTCGCCGGAGACGGCGGCCAGACCCGGTCGCTGTGCTACGTCGACGACACCGTCGAAGGCGTGCTCGCCCTCGCCGCCTCCGGCGAGACCGGCCCGATGAACATCGGCGGCATCGACGAGATCACCATGCTGGAACTGGCCCGCCGCGTCGTGGAGCTCACCGGCTCGGGGTCCCGCATCCGCTTCGTCGACCGTCCCGTCGACGACCCCGGCCGGCGCAGGCCCGACACCACCCTGGCCCGGGAGCGGCTCGGCTGGCGGCCGCGGGTCGGCTGGAGCGAGGGGCTGGAGCGGACCATCGGATGGTTCGCGCACTCCGTGGCCGCGTGACCCACGCCCACGGACGCCGCCGGAGCACCACCTCGGATGGCTACATGGAGTGACATGTCGGCTCTTGTCCGGAAGTGAGTTGTCTCCAAGTGTTTGAGGCAGCTTCCCCGCGGCACCCGCGAGCCGAGAGAGGAGCACTCCCCATGCGCATCCTTGGTATCAACGCCCTGTTCCACGACCCGGCCGCCGCCCTCGTCGTCGACGGCCGGACCGTTGCCGCCGCCGAGGAGGAACGCTTCAGCCGCCGCAAGCACGGCAAGCGCCCGGTGCCCTTCTCCGCGTGGGAGACGCCGGAGCTGTCGGCGCGATGGTGCCTGGAGCACGCGGGGGTGCGGCCCGGGGAACTGGACGCCGTCGCCTACTCCTTCGACCCCCGGCTCGCCCGGCCCGCCCGTGACATGGGACTGGACGACCCCTGGGACCCGCTGCGGCTGGAGTACGCCCGCCGGGCGCCCGAGTTCCTCGCCGAGGCGCTGCCCGGCCTCGACCCCGACCAGGTCGTCTTCGTCCCGCACCACGTGGCGCACGCCGCCTCCGCCGGACCGGCCTCACCACACCCCGACAACGACGTCCTCGTCCTCGACGGACGCGGCGAGTGCGCCTCCCACCTGGCCGGCCGCTACCGCGACGGCAAGCTCGACACGCTCGCCACCCAGGCGCTGCCGCACTCGCTCGGCCTGGTCTACGAGGAACTGACCGAGCACCTCGGCTTCCTGCGCAGCAGCGACGAGTACAAGGTGATGGCCCTCGCCTCCTACGGCACCCCCCGCCACCTGGACCGGCTGCGTGAGCACGTCCACGCCACCGGCGACGGCGGCTTCCGCGCCCACGGCGTCGACTGGGCGGCCCTCGCCCCGGCCCGCGCCGAGGGCGAGGACTGGACGCGGGACCACGCCGACCTGGCCGCCAGCACCCAGGCGGTGCTGGAGGAACTGCTCCTCGAACTCGTCCACTGGCTGCACCGCGAGGCCGGGGGACAGGCCCTGACCATGGCGGGCGGCGTCGCGCTGAACTGCGTCGCCAACTCGAAGATCGCCGCCCGCGGCCCGTACCGGCACGTGTGGGTGCAGCCCGCCGCCGGCGACGCGGGCACGGCCCTCGGCGGCGCCCTGCACGTGGCCGCCGCCCAGGAGGGCACCGCCCCCGAGCCCATGCCCGGCGCCGACCTGGGCCGGGGCTGGAGCGACGACGAGATCCGCGCCTGGCTGGAGACGGCCGCGATCCCCTACGAGGAGCCGGACGACATCGCCGAGACGGTCGCCGAGGAACTGGCCCGGGACGGCGTCGTCGCCTGGTTCCAGGGCCGCAGCGAGTTCGGGCCGCGCGCCCTCGGGCACCGCTCCCTGCTGGCCCACCCGGGCCGCGCGGAGAACCTGGAGCGGCTCAACCACGTCAAGGGCCGCGAGGAGTTCCGCCCCGTCGCCCCCATGGTGCTGGCCGACCGCGCCGCCGACATCTTCACCGGGCCGATACCCAGCCCGTACATGCTCTTCGTGCACGACGTCGCCCCCGCCTGGCGCGACCGCGTCCCGGCCGTCGTCCACGTCGACGGCACCGCCCGCATCCAGACCGTCGAGGAGCGCCGTGAACCGCTCGTCGCGCGGATGCTGGCCGCCTTCGAACGGCGCACCGGGCTGCCGGTCGTCGTCAACACCAGCCTCAACACCGCCGGCCGGCCCATGGTCGACGACCCGCGCGACGCGCTGGAGTGCTTCGGCTCCGCGCCCGTGGACCTGCTGGCCATCGGTCCGTTCGCGGTGCGCCGGGGGAGGGCGTTCGCATGAGCGGCGCCCCGGTGAACGGCGTGCCCAGGGCGGGCTACGCCGTCGTCGTCCCCACCCTCGTACGCGACACGCTGGCCGACTGCCTGGCCGCGCTGGCCGCCGCGACCGGGCCCGGCCCCGACGAGATCGTCATCGTCGACGACCGGCCCGGAGCCGACGCCGACCCCGACGCCCTGGAGCATCCGCTGAGCGTCCTCGGTGACCTGCGCGAGCGCACGGTGGTGCTGCGCAGCGGGGGCCGCGGGCCGGCCGCCGCCCGCAACACCGGCATCCGTGCGGTCACCTCGCCCTGGACCGCCTTCCTCGACGACGACGTCCAGGTCGGCCCGCACTGGTGCGACCAACTGGTCCAGGACCTCGCCGAGGCGGCGCCCGACACCGGGGCCGTGCAGGGCGTGATCGCCGTGCCGCTGCCCGGCGAGCGCCGCCCCACCGACTGGGAGCGCGGCACCGCCGGTCTCGCGCGGGCCCAGTGGATCACCGCCGACATGGCCTACCGCACCGACGTGCTCAAGCAGGTCGGCGGCTTCGACGAACGCTTCACCCGCGCCTTCCGCGAGGACGCCGACCTCGCCCTGCGGGTCCTCGGCGCGGGCTGGCGCATCCGGCGGGGCCGCCGCACCACCCGCCACCCCGTGCGCCCCGCCTCCCGCTGGGTGTCCCTGAAGCAGCAGCGCGGCAACGCCGACGACGCGCTGATGCGGCACCTGCACGGCTCCGACTGGTGGGCCAAGGCGGTGGCCCCCAAGGGCCGTATCCGGCGGCACGCGGCGATCACCGCCGCCGGCGCCGCCGCCCTCGTCCTCGCCGCCACCGGCCGGCCCCGCGCCGCCGCGGTCGCCGGGCTCGGCTGGGCCGCGGGCACCGCCGAGTTCGCCTGGGCCCGTATCGCCCCGGGACCGCGCACCCGCGACGAGGTCACGACCATGCTGGTCACCAGCGCGCTCATCCCGCCCGCCGCGACCTGGCACCGGCTGAGCGGACTGTGGCGGCACCGCGGTGCCCCCGCCTGGCGGGAGGTGGCCGCATGAGCCCCGTCAAGGCCGTGCTCTTCGATCGCGACGGCACCCTCGTGCACGACGTCCCCTACAACGGGGACCCCGCGCGGGTGCGGCCCGTCGACGGCGCCCGCGAGGCGGTCGCGATGCTGCGGGAGCACGGCATCCGCGTCGGTGTCGTCACCAACCAGTCGGGAGTCGCCCGCGGCCTGATCAGCGACGCCGACGTCCGCCGCGTCAACCGGCGGATCGACGACCTCGTCGGCCCCTTCGACGTCTGGGCGGTCTGCCCGCACGGACCCGACGACGGCTGCCACTGCCGCAAGCCCCTGCCGGGCCTCGTCCTGTGGGCGGCCGGGCGCGTCTGCACCGACCCCGCCGACTGCGTCGTGATCGGTGACATTGGCGCCGACACGGAGGCCGCTGAACGGGCGGGCGCCCACGGCATCCTCGTCCCCAACGCGCGGACCCGACCGGAGGAGACGGCCGCCGCGGCCCGTGTCGCCCCGGACCTCCTGACCGCCGTACGCATGCTCCTCGACGACCCCCCGGACGACCGGGCCCCGGCGGACGCGCACCGCGCCGGGACGGCGTACGGACCCGGGAGGCACGAGCCGGGCCGGCCGGGTGCCACGGACGTCCGCGGCCGGGGCCGGACCGCCCGCGGACCGGGCGCGAGCGGGCCCGCCGCCGACGGGGACGGGTCCGCTGCCGACGGGGACAGGCCCGCCGCCGACGAGGACGGGTCCGCTGCCGGCGGGGACAGGCCCGCCGCCGACGGGGACGGGTCCGCCGTCGGCCCGGGGCCGGGACGACCGCCGGCTCCGGACGCCCGCGACGCCGGACGGTCCGCCGCCGGTACCGGTCCGGCCGCCCCCGTCCCCGGGGCGGCCCGGACCCCCTCCGTCGCCGACTCGCGCGGGAGGCCACGATGAAGGCGCTCGTCACCCGGCTCGACAGCTTCGGCGACGTGCTGCTCGCCGGGCCCGCCGTGCGCGCCGTCGCCGCCCGCGCCGACCACGTCACGCTGCTGTGCGGATCGCGCGGCGCCCCCGCCGCGCGCCTCCTGCCCGGCGTGGACGAGGTGCTGGTGTGGGACGCGCCGTGGGGCGGGTTCCAGCCGCCCGACGTCCGCCGCGAGGACATCGACCGGCTCGTGGACCGGATCGACGCCGACACGGCGCTGATCCTCACCTCCTTCCACCAGTCCCCGCTGCCCACCGCCCTGGTGCTGCGCCTCGCCGGTGTCCGGCACATCGCCGCGGACAGCGTGGACTACCCCGGTTCCCTGCTCGACCTGCGCCACCGGCGCGCCCCGCACGCCCACGAGGCGGAGGCCGCGCTCGACCTCGCCGAGGCGGCCGGGTTCCCCCGGCCCGACGACGGACGGCTCCGCGTGCGCACCCCGCCCCGTGCCGACCACCTCACCGGCCCCGGCCCCTACGTCGTGCTCCACCCCGGCGCCAGCGTCCCCGCCCGCGCCTGGAGCCCCGAGCGCGGCGCCGAGGCCGTGCGCGAACTGGCCGCCGCCGGACACCGCGTGCTGGTCACCGGCGGTCCCGACGAACGCGACCTCACCGCGTACGTCGCCGGCCGGTACGGCACCGACCTGGGCGGCCGCACCGAGGCCCCGGAGCTCTCCGGCGTCCTCGCGGGCGCCGGCGTCGTCGTCACCGGCAACACCGCGCCCGCCCACCTCGCCGCCGCCGTCGGCACCCCGGTCGTGTCCCTGTTCGCCCCGGTCGTGCCCGCCGAGCGCTGGCGGCCCTACGGCGTCCCGTACGTCCTGCTCGGCGACCAGAACGCGCCCTGCGCGGACACCAGGGCCCGGGACTGCCCCGTCCCCGGCCACCCCTGCCTGAACACCGTCACGGCCGCCGACGTGGCCGCCGCCGTCGAGAAACTCCTGGGGGAGGCATGAGGATCCTCATCTGGCACGTGCACGGGTCGTGGACCACGGCCTTCGTGCAGGGCCCGCACACCTACCTCGTCCCCGTCACCCCGGACCGCGGACCCGACGGCCTCGGCCGCGCCCGCACCTGGGACTGGCCGGACTCCGTCGTCGAAGTACCGCCGGAGAAGCTGCGGGACGAGGACATCGACCTCGTGATCCTCCAGCGACCGCACGAACTCGCCCTGGTCGACGAGTGGCTGGGCCGCCGCCCGCCACTGGTGTACCTGGAGCACAACGCCCCCGACGGCGACGTGCCCCGCACCCGCCACCCCGCCGCCGGCATCCCCGGCGTCACCCTCGTCCACGTCACCCACTTCAACCGGCTGATGTGGGACGCGGGCCGCACGCCCACGACCGTCGTCGAGCACGGCATCGTCGACCCGGGCCACCGCTGGACCGGAGAGCTGGAACGGGCGGCCGTCGTGGTCAACGACCCCGTCCGGCGCGGACGTACGACCGGGACGGACCTCCTGCCCGCGTTCGCCCGCGCCGCCCCGCTCGACGTGTTCGGCATGCGCACCGGGAACCTCGCCGAGCACATCGGCGTCGACCCCGGCCGCTGCCGCACCCAGGACGTCGTCCAGAGCGACCTGCACACCGCGCTGGCCCGCCGCCGCGTCTACGTCCACCCCGTCCGCTGGACCTCCCTCGGCCTGTCCCTGCTGGAGGCCATGCACCTCGGCATGCCCGTGGTCGCGCTCGCCACCACCGAGGTGACCGAGGCCGTGCCCCCGGGCGCCGGAGTGGTCTCCAACCGCATCGACGTACTGACCGACGCCGTACGCGACTTCCTCGCCGACCCGCTCCACGCGCGGACGGTCGGCGACGGGGCCCGCGCGGCGGCCCTGTCCCGCTACGGGCTGTCCCGCTTCCTGGACGACTGGGAGCGGCTGCTGAAGGAGGTGACCCGATGAGGATTGCCATGGTGTCCGAGCACGCGAGCCCCCTCGCCGCGCTCGGCGGGGTCGACGCCGGTGGACAGAACGTCTACGTGGCCCGCCTCACCGAGGAATTGGCGGGGCGTGGCCACGACGTCACGGTCTACACCCGCCGGGACGCCCTCGACCTGCCCGACCGGGTGCCGCTGCCCGGCGGCGCGGTCGTCGAGCACGTGCCGGCCGGCCCGGCCCGGTCCGTCCCCAAGGACGAACTCTTCCCGCACATGCCCGCCTTCGGCGCCCACCTGGCCCGCGCCTGGGCCCGGGAGCGGCCCGACGTGGTGCACGCCCACTTCTGGATGTCCGGCATGGCCTCACAGATCGGGGCACGGCCGCACGGCATCCCCCTCGTGCAGACCTTCCACGCCCTGGGCACCGTCAAGCGGCGCCACCAGGGCATGCGGGACACCAGTCCGTACGAGCGCGTCGGCATCGAACGGCAGCTCGGCCGCGCCTGCGAGCGGGTCCTGGCCACCTGCACCGACGAGGTCGTGGAACTCGGCGACATGGGCGTCCCGCCCCGCCAGGTGTCCGTGGTGCCCTGCGGCGTGGACGCCGAGCACTTCCACCCCGCCGCCGACACCGGCCGCACCCCCGAGCGCCACCGACGGCACCGGCTGCTCGCCTGCGGACGGCTCGTGCCCCGCAAGGGCTACGACCAGGCCATCCGCGCCCTGGCCCGCGTCCCCGACACCGAACTCCTCATCGCGGGCGGCCCGCCGGCCGGCGGCCTGGACGCCGACCCCGAGGCCCGGCGCCTGACCGGCCTCGCCGACCGCGTCGGCGTCGCCGACCGGGTCCGGCTGCTCGGCGCGGTCGACCCGGACGACATGCCCGCCCTGCTCCGCAGCGCCGACCTGGTGCTGTGCACCCCGGTGTACGAGCCGTTCGGCATCGTGCCCCTGGAGGCGATGGCGTGCGCCGTTCCCGTCCTCGCCACCGACGTCGGCGGTCACCGCGACTCCGTGGCCGACGGGATCACCGGCCGCCTGGTCGCACCGCAGGACCCCGAGGCCATCGCGGACGCGGCCCGCGAACTCCTCGCCGACGAACGGCTGCGCCGCCAGTACGGCAGGAACGGCCGCGAACGCGTCCTGCGGCACTACACCTGGGCGCGCGTCGCCGACGGCGCGGAACAGGTCTACCGCCTGACCCTCGCCGACCACGCACTGTCGAAGGAGGTGGCGTGATGACCGTGCACCCGCCCGTCGCCCTGCACTGCGACGAACTCCAGGACGCGCTGGGGGCCTTCCGGGCCTCCGCGCACATCACCCAGCGCTGGGGCGACCGGCTCGCGGCCGTCCTGAGCGGCGGCGGCCGGCTGCTGGCCGCGGGCAACGGCGGCAGCGCCGCCCAGGCCCAGCACCTGACCGCCGAGATCGTCGGCCGCTACCGCGACGACCGGCCGCCGTTCTCCGCGATCGCGCTGCACGCCGACACCTCCTCCACCACCGCCATCGCCAACGACTACGGCGTCGACGAGGTGTTCGCCCGCCAGGTGCGCGCCCACGGCCGCGAGGGCGACGTCCTGATGCTGCTCTCCACCAGCGGCGCCAGCGCCAACCTGCTGTCCGCCGCGGACGCCGCACGGGCCGCCGGGGTGCGGGTGTGGGCGCTGACCGGCTGCGCGCCCAACCCCCTCATGGCGGGCAGCGACGAGTCCCTGTGCGTCGAGGCCCCCTCGACGGCCACCATCCAGGAGATCCACCTGGTCGCCGTCCACATGATCTGCGCGGCCTTCGACGCGGCCCTGGAACGGGGCGCCGCCCGGGGGGCACGCGGCATACACGGCGTAGACGGCGTAGACGGAATCGACGGTGCACACGGCGTACGGGGCGTACGGGGCGTGCGGGGCGGGGAACGCGGAGGTGACGGGACGCATGGCTGACAGGACACCCCTGGTCGTGGTCGGTGACGCCCTGCTGGACCGCGACCTCACCGGCTCCGCCGAACGGCTCGCGCCCGACGCGCCGGTACCGGTCGTCGCGGAGTGCGCCGAGCGCGTACGACCGGGCGGCGCCGCGCTCGCCGCGTATCTCGCCGCCCGCGACGGCCGCGAGGTCACGCTGATCACGGGCGCGGGCGACGACCCGGCGAGCGAGGCCCTGCGCGCACTGCTCGCGCCCTGGCTGACGCTGATCCCCCTTCCCCTCACCGGACCACTGCCCGAGAAGACCCGCGTCCTGGCGCAGGACCGGCCGGTCGTCCGCCTCGACCGGGGCGCCGGCCGGGCCCGCGAGGCCACGGACGAGGCCCGCGCCGCGCTGCGCTCCGCCCGCGCCGTCCTGGTCTCCGACTACGGACGCGGCGCCGCGGACGCCCTGCGCGACGTGCTGGCCGAGCACCCGCCGCTGGTCTGGGACCCGCACCCGCGCGGGGGACCGCCCGTGCCCGGCACCCGGCTGGTGACGCCCGCCGAGAAGGAGGCGCACGGTTTCGCCCCGCGCGACGGTCACTCGGGCGGCGGTCTGCGCGCCGCCGCGCTCGACGCCGCCGCCCTCGTGCGCGACTGGCGGGCGGCCGCGGTGGCGGTGACCCTCGGCTCGCGCGGCGCGCTGCTGTCGTACGGCGAACATCCGCTGCTCGTCCCCGCCCCCGCCGCCCACCACGGCGACTCCTGCGGCGCGGGTGACCGGTTCGCCGCCACCGCCGCCGGGCTCCTCGCCGACGGGGCGCTGGTGGGGGAGGCCGTCGAGGGCGCGGTGAGCGCCGCGTCCGCGTTCGTCGCCGGCGGGGGAGCGGGGGCCCTGCCGCCCGCGGGCCCCGGCCCGGCGCCGGCCCGGTCACCCGACGCGGACGACCCGCACGCCCTCGCCGACCGGGTCCGCGCCCAGCACGGCACCGTCGTCGCCGCCGGCGGCTGCTTCGACCTGCTGCACGCCGGACACGTGGGCCTCCTCCAGGCCGCCCGGCGGCTCGGCGACTGCCTGGTGGTCTGCGTCAACTCCGACGCCTCCGTACGGCGCCGCAAGGGCGACGGCCGCCCCGTCAACCCCCTCGCCGACCGGGTCCGCGTGCTGCGCGCCCTCGCCTGCGTCGACGCCGTCGCGGTCTTCGACGAGGACACGCCCGAACGCCTCCTCGGCGATCTGCGCCCCGACGTCTGGGTCAAGGGCGGCGACTACGCGGGCGCCGACCTCCCCGAGGCCACCCTCCTCCAGGAGTGGGGCGGCCAGGCGGTCCTCCTGCCCTACCTGGACGGCCGCTCCTCCACGGCCCTGATGGCCCGCGCGGCGGCGAGGGTGCGATGACCGCGCACACCTCGACGACACGGAGGAGCCGAGTCCCGTCGCCACCGCACGCCGCCGTCGTGTCGCCACCGTACGCCGCCGTCGTGTCGCCACCGTACGCCGCCGTCGTGTCGACGGGCGGCGCGGCGTCCCCGGTGACGGCAGGTTCTGCGCGTCCTCCGTCGGGCGGGACGGCGGGTGGCCGGCCGGAGGTGGGCCGGGTGGCCGTGCCGGGTGCCGGTGACGGTGGTGCGGTGTCTTCCCGGCACGCCGTCGGCCCGTCGGCGGATGGCGGGGCGTCCTTGGCGTCGGCCGGTGGGCCGGTGACGGGGGATGCCGCGCGTCCGCCGGCGGCCCGGACGGCGCGGGGTGGGGCGCAGGCAGGTCGGGGGGCCGCGGCGGACGCCGGTGGTGCGCAGGCAGGTCGAGTGGCCGCGTCGGACGCCGGTGGTGCGGGGGCCGGGGAGGCGGAGCGTCCGGGGGCCGACGGCCGCCGTGGTGGGGCGCGGTGCTCGGCGGTTCCGGGGTCGGCGGGTGGGCCGGTGACGGGGGATCCCGTCCATCCGCCGTCGGCCGGGATGGCGCACTCCGCCGGCGTGCGCGAGGCGTACACCGGCGCGGAGCCGGGGGCGGACGGCGGGCCGGGGCGCGAGGGCGGCGGCCCGGCGCGTCCCCGGCTGCTCGTTCTGCGGGCCCTCGGGCTCGGGGACCTGCTCGCCGGGGTGCCCGCGCTCCGTGCGCTGCGCCGTGCGTACCCCGGGCACGAACTGGTGCTGGCCGCCCCCGTGGAACTGGCGCCCGTGGCCGCGGCGAGCGGCGCCGTGGACCGGGTGCTGCCCGCCGCCGAGCCCGGCCGTGCCGTCCCGCGCACCCTCGACTGGACCGGGCCGCCCCCCGACGTCGCCGTCGACCTGCACGGCAACGGACCCCCCAGCCACCGCCTGCTGATGCGCCTGCGCCCGCTGAAGCTGCTGGCGTTCGCGCACCCGCAGACACCGGAGGTGGACGGACCGCCCTGGTACGCGCAGGAGCACGAACGCGACCGGTGGTGCAGGCTGCTGCGGGCGTACGGCATCGACGCCGACCCCACCGACCTCCTGCTGCCCCGCCCGCCGGGACCCTCCCCGGCCCCCGGCGCCGTCGTGCTGCACCCCGGCGCCGGCACCCCCTCCCGCTGCTGGCCGGTGGAACGGTACGCGGCCGTCGCCGAGGCACTGCGCGCCCGGGGGCACCGGGTCGTCGTCACCGGGGGAGCGGACGAAGGGGACCTGGTGGCCAGGCTGGCGAAACTCGCCCACCTGCCCGACACGGACGTGTTCGGCGGCGGACTGCCCCACGACCGGCTCTCCGCCCTGGTGGCCGACGCCCACGCCGTCGTCAGCGGCGACACCGGCATCGCCCACCTCGCCGTCGCCCACGCCACCCCGTCCGTCACCCTCTTCGGCCCGGTCCCGCCCAGCCGCTGGGGCCCGCCGGCCC
>NZ_JAGMUE010000450.1:0-746 GCF_019049165.1 Streptomyces sp. AC627_RSS907 | reverse complement strand
GAGCGGAAAGGTCGAGTGGACCGACGAGGAGGGGTGGGACCACGAAGCACCCTGTCAGACGTGCGATGGCAACGGTGAAGTGAACTCCTGATCGGCTCCTGATCGGCGCCTTCCAGGGGACGCGCCGGCCAGGGCCAGCCCGGCACGGGCCCTACACCGCCCGGTACCGGGCCAGCCCCGCCTGGCACGCGCCCAACCCCGCCTGGCACCGGCCTCTCCGCTCCGTCGCGGGGGATCACTTGTCCTGCGGGTAGGTGGCGATGACCTTGCCCTTGGGATCGGCCTTGAGGTAGCCGGAGCCGTAGGCGTCGGAGAGGTAGACGCTCATGCTCTGGCCCTCGTCGAAGACGCTGGACGGGGCGCGGACGACGAGGTAACGGCTGGTGGGCTGGTCGACGCCGAGCACCTGGTCCGCCTTGCGCATCAGCGCCGGCAGGGCGTCCCAGTCGAAGGCGTTCAGGTCCACCGGCTGGGTACCGGTCGTCTTCGTACCGCCCGCGCCGTCCCGGGACGCCCCGCTGTCCGCGCGGTAGCTGAACCGGTCGTACCGCTTGGTGCTGCCCTTCACGAGCGCCTCGGCCGAGACGTGTTCGGGGTAGACCACGAGGCTGATGACCTTGCCGCTGTCCATCAGGGGCCGCAACTCGGCGAGGGCCCGCCGGATTCCGGCGGGCGTCAGCAGGTTGGTCTCCGGCTGGTCGGCGTCGCCGTCGCCCGCGTCGCCGAACGAGGGCGAGGGTGGGGCG
>NZ_JAGMUE010000449.1:0-583 GCF_019049165.1 Streptomyces sp. AC627_RSS907 | reverse complement strand
GTCTCGGACGTACCGCTGGCCCGCAGGAGGGCCCGGTAGGCGTCCTGCTGGGCCGTCAGCCCCGACTCGTCCATCCGGCGCGTCCCGTAGGCGACGAACGGCTCCTCGTACCGCATGCCGGCCACCCCCGCCGTGACGTCGAAGGGGCGCAGCAGGTCGGGGACGGAGAAGCGGTGCACGCCCCCGGGCCCGTAGGCGTCGCTGGGGCCGCCCACGGTGGTCGCCACCCGCAGCGTCTTGCCGTGCAGGGCGGAGCCATCGGTGCCGTAGGCGAACCCGTAGACGAAGACCTCGTCGAGCCACTGCTTGAGCAACGGGGTCGCCGCGTACCAGTAGAAGGGGAACTGGAGCACGATCCGGTCGTGTGCTCGGAGCAGGCCCTGCTCGCGCGCGATGTCGATGCGCCCGTCGGGGTACGTGGCGTACAGGTCGTGGACCGTGACGCCGGCGACGCTCCTGGCGGCATCGACGAGGGCCGTGTTGACGCGCGAGGTGGCCAACTGCGGATGAGCGAGGACAACCAGGGTGCGGGGCTCGGATGCCACGGGAGTCTCCTGTTCGGAGGCGATGCGTACGACCGGGG
>NZ_JAGMUE010000448.1:0-624 GCF_019049165.1 Streptomyces sp. AC627_RSS907 | reverse complement strand
ACCGAGACCTGGGTGGCCAGCAGCGTACCGACGCGGCCGAGGACGGCCCACGGGGTACGCCCGGCCAGCCTCGGCCACAGCCAGACGGTGGCGGCGAAGAACAGCACGGCCGTGATGACGGCGATCGTCACGACCTTGTTGCTGGTGAGACCCATGGTGAGCTTTCTGACGGGCGACCGGTCACCCGTGCCGCGGAATGAACCCCGTGCGGTCAATCACCGTCCTAGAGGGCGCGCAATGTGACCAAAGCTGTGAAACAGCGGGCAGCAGATCCTCTTGACAGGGGCGACGGGAAGTACATGTCTGCAAGGCAAGACGGTGAAGAGTCCAAAGTGGTTGCCAACAGGCTGCGACGGGTGGCTCGGGGCCCTCGACCCGAGACCATCCCCTCCGTGATCGGCACCGCCAGCGCACTGATCGGCCTGCTCGACATCGCCGCGGGCGTCTTCCCGCGCTTCCGCCACAGCAGGCTGCACGCGGTGGCGGAGATCCTGCCCGGCGCGGTGAGCCCGCTGGCCGCCGCCGCCTCGATCGTGGTGGGCGTGCTGCTCCTCATGCTCGCCCACGGCCTCAAGCGGCGCAAACGCCGGGCCTGGATCGCGGCGGCCGGCCTGCTGCCGGCGG
>NZ_JAGMUE010000447.1:0-623 GCF_019049165.1 Streptomyces sp. AC627_RSS907 | reverse complement strand
GCCCAAGAGCCAGTCGCTGTCCGAGAAGGGCCGCCAGCTCGTGCAGGACATCCGCGCCGTCGACGCCCCGTACGACGTGCGGGTGGGCGGCCCGGCGGCGGAGCTGCACGACTCGATCACCTCGATGAACGACCGGCTGCCGCTGTCGCTCGTGGTCATCGCGGTCAGCTCGTTCATCGTGCTGTTCCTGTTCACCGGCAGCATCGTGCTGCCGCTGAAGGCGCTGGTGCTCAACTGCCTGAGCCTGAGCGCCACCCTCGGCGTACTGGTCTGGGGCTTCCAGAACGGCCACCTGGAGGGCATCGTCGGCGACTTCGTCGTCACCGACTCCATCACCTGGACGGTGCCGGTGCTGTTGTTCTGCATCGCCTTCGGCCTGTCGATGGACTACGAGGTCTTCCTGCTCTCCCGGATCAAGGAGGAGTACCAGCTCACCGGCGACAACACCAAGGCCGTCGCGCGCGGTCTGGAGCGCACCGGCTCGACCGTCACCGCCGCCGCGCTGCTGATCGCCATCGTCTTCCTGGGGTTCGTGATCTCCGGGATCGTCTACCTCAAGGCGATCGGCGTGGGGCTCGCCATCGCGGTCCTGATGGACGCCACGCTGGTGCGTGGCGCCCTGG
>NZ_JAGMUE010000446.1:0-716 GCF_019049165.1 Streptomyces sp. AC627_RSS907 | reverse complement strand
GGACACGACGGCTCCCACAGTGCCGATGAGGCGGGCCGAGCGGCGGACGACCGGGCGAGTCCAGTCGTGTACGGCGCGGACCTCGAAGCCGGCCTTGGTGGCGCTGGCCAGGTAGCGGTCGAGCCGCTCGAAGTCGTCGAACTGCCAGGACGCGCGCACCAGGCCCCGGGGGTCGAGCTGGTCGATCCGCGCGGACCGTTCGTCGGGCCAGGTGAAGTCCACGAGGACCAGCCGGCCCCCGGGGCGCAGCACGCGGTGGCTCTCGGCGAGGAAGGCGTCCCGCCCCTCGGGGCCGAAGTGGAACGCGGCCTCCAGGCAGTGCACCCGATCGAAGGAACCGTCCGCGAACTCCGTACCGCCCGCCTCGTCGGGCAACCGGGTCACGTCCGCGACGGCGAAGGTCACCCGGGGGCGGTGCCCGAACCGCGCCCTGGCCAGGGCGATCTGGCGCTCGCCGAGGTCGACGCCGAGGGCCCGGCAGCCGGCGTCGGCGAGCCGGGCGGTGGTGTAGCCGCGCCCGCAGGCGGCGTCGAGGACCAGGTCGCCGGGTGCCGCGCCCAGGAGCGCCAGCGACCGCCGTACGAGCGCCCGCTGGAAGTACCCGCCGCCGCCCACGGCGGCGGGGAGCGTGGGCAGCGTGAAGTAGCCGACGTTCAACAGGTCGCCCCAGCCCACGTGTTGCAGGAACCTGAGGAAGATGTTGCCCTCGCCGTACC
>NZ_JAGMUE010000445.1:0-849 GCF_019049165.1 Streptomyces sp. AC627_RSS907 | reverse complement strand
CCGTGAAGGTCGGCCCACGGGGCGTCGTCCAGGGCGTTAAGCCGGTCGAGGATGGCGACGGTGGGAAGACGGTCGATGCCGACCATGACGTGGTCGCGCAGGTCGGTCAGCAGCCGGACCCCGAGACTGCCCTTGTCGTTGGTCCGGGAGGCGGTCACCAGCGTCACGCATGCCTCGCGTGCCCGGGCGGGCCAGTCGCCGCCGACCGCGTCGGCGATGGCGAGTAGGGGCTCCCACACGTCGGCGGGGCGGTCGGTGACGCCTTCGGGCATCTCCGGCCAGGCTCCCATGACCGCGTCGCGTGTCTGCTCGGCCCACTGTGCGAGCTGGTCACGGAGCTTGTGGCCTTCCGTCTCGTGGAGGCGGGCACGGAAGGCTTCCACGGTTTCGTTGCGGGCCCGGCGCCGCATCCGGATCACAATTGAGCGGGTCATGATGGTGTCCGGCAGTGCCCCGAGTCCGGCGACCGCGACCGCGCAGTAGGACGGGAAGGCTTGCACGGTTTGGTTGCCGCCGTCGCCGATGCACCGGTACGTCACCCCGGTGCGGCGGTGTCCGGCGTTGAGGAAGCCGCGCAACTCCTCGTTGTCGCCCGCCTTGGGGCCAAAGATCGTGTCGATCTCATCAAACAGGATCGTCGGCCGTCCGTTGGGGTTGGACACGGACCGGAACAGGGCGGCGGCGGAAGCGTTGACGGCCGTCATGGGCTGCGGCACGAGAGTCTCCACGACTTCCAGGGCCCGTGACTTGCCCGACCCCGGCTCTGGAGAGAGGAAGGCGAGGCGGGGAGTGGAGTCGAAGCAGTCGAGCAGGTGGGCGTGTGCGTCCCACAGCGCGACCGCCGTATAG
>NZ_JAGMUE010000444.1:0-1248 GCF_019049165.1 Streptomyces sp. AC627_RSS907 | reverse complement strand
GCGGTGATCTGCGCGCTGCTGTTCTTCGCGACGCTGTGGCGGCGCACCTGGCAGCTCCCGGTGATCGGCTTCGGCCTGATGGTGCTCTCGGCCATCCTGATCGGCGGGCTCTACCCGGCGATCGTGCAGAAGTTCCAGGTGCAGCCGAACGAGCAGGCCAAGGAAGCGCCGTACATCAAGAAGAACATCGAGGCCACGCGCAAGGCGTACGGCATCGACAAGACGGACGTCACGGACTACCAGGGCGAGAGCAGCAAGGACCCGAAGACGCTGCGCGCCAAGGTGGACTCCACGGCCAGCCTGCGCCTGCTCGACCCGAACGTGGTCTCGCCCACCGTCCAGCAGCTCCAGCAGGTCCGTGGCTACTACCAGTTCCCGCAGACCCTGGACGTGGACCGGTACAAGACCAAGGACGGCCAGGACCAGGACACCGTCATCGGTCTGCGCGAGATCAACACCAAGGGCATCCCCGAGCGCAACTGGATCAACGACCACTTCAAGTACACCCACGGCTACGGCGCCGTGACGGCCAAGGGCACCGACACCACCAAGACCGGCGCCCCGGCGTTCATGGAGCGCAACCTCCCGTCGGAGGGCCAGTTCGGCGACTACGAACAGCGCATCTACTACGGCGAGAAGACGACGCAGTACTCGATCGTGGGCGGCCCGCAGGAGGAACTGGACTACTCCGGCGACAAGGGCGAGGAGAAGACGACCACGTACAAGGGCGACAGCGGGGTCAAGCTCTCCAACCCGCTCAGCCGGGCGGCGTACGCGGTCTCCTTCAACGAGCCGCAGATCCTCTACTCGGGGGCCATCGGCGAGGGCTCGCGCATCCTGTACAACCGCACGCCGAAGGAGCGGGTCGAGGCTGTCGCCCCGTGGCTGACGATCGACGGCGACGCCTACCCGGCGATCATCAAGGGCCGCATCCAGTGGATCGTGGACGCGTACACGACGACCAACGGCTATCCGTACGCGTCGCGCACCACCCTCGGTGACACGACGGAGGACTCGCTGACCGACGGCCAGCGCGAGGTCGTCGCGCAGGAGAACAAGGTCAACTACATCCGCAACTCGGTCAAGGCCACGGTCGACGCGTACGACGGGTCCGTGAAGCTGTACGAGTGGGACACCGAGGACCCGGTCCTCAAGACGTGGCGCAAGGCGTTCCCGGGCACGGTCAAGGACCGCGACCAGATCAGCAAGGACCTGATGGACCACCTGCGGTACCCGCAGGACCTGTTC
>NZ_JAGMUE010000443.1:0-832 GCF_019049165.1 Streptomyces sp. AC627_RSS907 | reverse complement strand
GATCTGTAGAGCGGAATGGTTGAAGGCACGTGTTCTGCTATGTGGAATCTCTGGTCTCCGTGGGGCGGACGGTTGGCCTCCGCTGTGTGGTTCATCCGGACCCCGGGGTCACCGGTCGGCGGACTCGCGCGCGAAGACGACGTCCCCGTCGAAGACGGTCAGGTCGATGGGCAGGTCGACGATCTCGTGCGGGTCGGTGGCGCGCAGATCGCCACCCACGACGCACAGATCGGCGACCTTGCCCGGCTCGACGGTGCCCTTCCACTCCTCGGCGAAGTCCTGCCGGGCGGGGTTGACGGTATAGGCGCGCAGCGCCGTCTCCAGCGAGACCCGCTGGTCGGGGCCGCTCACCCGGCCGGTGGCCTTGGACTCGCGGAGCAGCATGGCGGCGACCCCCTGCCGCCAGTTGGGCATCGTGATCGGCGCGTCGGAGCCCACGCACACGGCGATCCCCGCCTCGGCCGCGGAGCGCACCGGCCACTGGTAGTCCGACCGCTCACGGCCGACGACGTCGTCCATCAGGTCCGCGATGGTCCACTTGATGGCGGGGTTCATGTTGATGCCGTAGCCGTGCGCGGCGAGCTTGGCCAGGCTCCCGGGCGAGGCGAAGTCGCCGTGGATGACGTAGTGCCGTGCGTCCGGGCGCGGATGCGCCCGCTGGGCGGCCACGAAGGCGTCGACCACGGCGTCGATCGCCCGGTCGCCGGTGACGTGCACCCCCAGTTGGTACCCGGCCGTGTGCGCCACCCGGATCATCTCGGCGAGCTCGGCCTGCTTGAGGCCGGCGTCGGCGCCGTGTACGCACAGCGCCCCGGGGCCGCCCCCGGAGTGG
>NZ_JAGMUE010000442.1:0-585 GCF_019049165.1 Streptomyces sp. AC627_RSS907 | reverse complement strand
CCGCCAAGGCGCTCGAACTCTTCAACGGCGCCACGGAGGAGCTGCGCGGCCCCATCGACCACCGGCAGCGCTACGTCGACTTCTCCGCCGTGGACGTGGCCGGCCGCTACACCCCCGACGGCCAGCCGCACCACACCTGCCAGGCCGCGCTCGGGCAGGCGTTCACCGCCGGCGCCGAGGACGGCCCGGGGCCGGACCTGGTGGACGAGGGGGAGTTGAGGGCCAACCCGCTGGTGGTCGGCCTCGGCGCGGTGCTCAACCCGGCGCCGCCCGGGCTGCGCCGCTGCCAGGCGCCGAAGCCGGTCTTCCTGGCCACCGGCGCGCAGCGGCCGGCCTGGACGCCGCAGGTCCTGCCGGTGCAGCTCGTGCGCATCGGGCAGCTCACCCTCACCGCGGCCCCGGCCGAGTTCACCATCGCGGCCGGCCACCGGGTCACCGACACGGTCGCGGCCGAACTCGGCGACTCTTCGCGGCACACCGTGTTCGCCGGCTACTCCAACGCGTACAGCCAGTACGTCACCACGCCGCAGGAGTACGACGCCCAGCACTACGAGGGGGCCTCGACGCACTTCGGCCGCTACACCC